>NZ_JBKGHJ010000719.1:0-3167 GCF_046520365.1 Corallococcus sp. 4LFB | reverse complement strand
CGGGAGCCCGTGGCCCCTGGGCGGCGTGCTGCTCGCCGGCGGACTGCTGCTGGGCGGCCCGGCCTTCGCGCAAGAGGGGCCGTGCACCGACGGGCCCCGCCTCCACGCCGACGCCGCCGTGCGCGCCGAGGCGCCCTCGCCACCGGCGGATGCCCCGCTGAACGAGGAGGCTGTCCGCGAGGACACGTCCCGGGAGCGGCCCCATCCGTGGCTGGCGCTGGCGGAGGTCACCAGCATCAACCTGGTGGTGTGGACGTGGGACCGGGTGCTGGTGAACAAGGAGTGGGCGCGGGTGACGCCCTCCACGTGGGGGGAGAACCTGACCTCGGGCTTCGAGTGGGACGGGGACCACTTCGGCACCAACCAGCTCGCGCACCCGTATCACGGCAGCCTCTACTACGTGGCCGCGCGCGACAACGGCATCCCCTACGTGGGCTCCCTGGGCTTCACGCTGCTGGGCAGCCTGCAATGGGAGGTGTTCGCGGAGAACAAGAAGCCCTCCATCAACGACATCGCGAACACCACCCTGGGAGGCACCATCATGGGCGAGGCCATCTACCGGCTGTCCTCCATGGTGCTGGACACGGAGGCCACGGGCTGGGAGCGCTTCGGCCGCGAGCTGGGCGCGGCCGCCCTCAGCCCCGTGCGCGGCGTCAACCGCGTGCTGCGCGGCGACAGCTGGCGCGTCGAACCCACGCCCGCGGACTGGAGGCCGGACACCTTCGCGGGCTGGGCGAGGCTGGGCTACCTCAAGCTGGGCAACGGCGAGCCCCTGCCCTGGGGAGAGAACCAGTTCTTCACCGAGCTGTCCCTGCGCTACGGGGACGCCTTCCGGGGGGCGCGCCGCCGCCCGCTCGACGCGTTCGAAGGGCGCGTGCAGTTCACCACCCAGGAGGCCCACCTGATCAGCTACGGACAGCTGATGGGGCTGCTCGTGGCGACCCCCTGGCGCGCGCCAGGAGCGACGAGCTGCGCCTGAGCGTGTTCCAGCAGATGCGCTACGTGAACACGGCCGCCTACGAGCTGGGCAGCCAGTCCGTGGACGTGGGCCTGACGTACCAGCACGACCTCTCCGGGAGCGCGGCGCTGCGCTCGATGCTGCTGATGAACGGCGCCCTGCTCGCCAGCGTCTCCTCCGAGCACTCCGGGGAGGGGGGCCGCAACTACGACTACGGCGTAGGCCCGGGCCTCCAGCTCCGGGTGGCCTATACGCGCGACGAGTGGGACCTCGTGTCGCTGGAGGCGGGCCTGTCACAGATCATCGTGCTGGACGGCTCGAGCGGCTCGCACCAGGTGCGCACCGCCCAGCTCCGGGTGGACCTGCCCGTGTACCGCCGGCTGGGCCTGGGCGTGGAGGGGAACCTCTTCCAGCGCGAGAGCCACTTCGACGCGTTCCCGAGCGTGAACAAGGACACCTACCAGCTGCGCTTCTTCCTCTCCGTGCACTGACGGCCCGCGGGGCGGAAGCTCAGCCCACCGCCTCCGACGGCGTCGCGGAGGGCAGCGAGTACGTCACCGGCGGAGGCAGCATCACCCGCACCTCGTCGCCCGCGCGGATGAGGCCCGGGCGCTCCACCCAGCCCACCAGCCCGCGCTTCTGCCACGCGGCCTTCACGAAGCGGCCCGCCAGCCCCTTCATGTCCGGGTAGTGCGCTTCAATCACGCGGCCCGGCTGCACGCAGGGGAGGTTCTCCCCCTCCATCACCAGCGTGGCGTCCTCCGGGAAGAACAGCCGCGTGCCCGGCGGCAGGTGCGTGAGGCGCGGCACGCCCATGAGCTCCAGGTTCGCGCCCAGCCACGACGCCAGCACGTGCGGCACGCCCAGCGCGCGCGCCACCTCCACCAGCTCCTCGCGCGACACGAGGGAGAGCTGCCGGGTGTTGCGGATGACGGTGCCCTTGGGGAACCACGGCACGCGCACGTCCGCCTTGCGCGTGAGGCCCGCGTGGCGGTCCCCCTCGATGCCCGCGAAGTCGACCTTCACCTCGGGCACCTCCCGGGTGACGAAGCGCTTGGGTTCAGCGTCCGTGCACAGCAGCACGTTGGCCAGGTGTCCGGTCAGCGAGGGAGCAGGAGTGGGCATATCGGGCGCCCGTTCCAACACGCGGACGACGCGAAATCAAAACAGCGTCAGCTGCTGTGGCTTGCCCAGCGGGCGGGCGTCCGTGCCCGCGTCCCGCAGCGCCTGCGCCAGCTCCTGCGCGAAGCCGTGGCAGGTGATGACGTCCCGCGCGCCGGTGTCCTTCACGTAGCGCATGAGGGACGGGAAGTCCGCGTGGTCCGACAGCGGGAAGGCCACGTCCGCGCCGTAGCGCCGCGCGCCGCCGGGGTCCATGGCCCAGCCGGTGAGCACCGCCGTGGCCCGGGGCCAGTGCGGCGCCAGGGCCCCGCCCCGCGCCAGGTGCGGCGGGAAGAAGAGCACCTCCCCCGGCTCCACGCGGCCGTCGTAGCGGCGCAGGTGCTCGATGGGGACGCCCAGCTCCGCGTACAGCTCCGCGACCTCGAAGATGGACGGGTGCGCGACCAACTGGAAGCCCCGGCCGGCGAGCTGCTTCATCGCCTCCTGGCTCTTGCCCAGCGGATAGCCCAGCAGCACCGGCGTCACGCCCCGGTTGAGCTGCGCGCGCAGCCACGTCTCCACCTGTCCCAGCACCTCCGGGCGCGGCGGGAAGCGGTAGCGCGGGTGCCCGAAGGTGGACTCGATGACCAGCGTGTCGCAGGTGGCCACCTCCGTGGCCTCCGCGGTGAGCGACGGCGCGGTGTTGAGGTCCCCCGTGTAGACGATGCGCCTGCCGTCCGCGCGGGTGACGCGCAGCTGCGCGCTGCCCAGGATGTGGCCCGCGGGCAGCAGCTCCAGCAGCAGCGGGCCCAGCTCGAAGGGGCGGCGGAAGGGCACGGACAGCGCGGAGGCCACCGGCCCCAGCCGGTGGGCCATGAAGCGCAGCGTGGCCTGGGTGGCGATGGTGCTCTCGTGGCGGGCGATGTGGTCCGAGTGCCCGTGGCTGACGAAGGACAGCGGCGACTTGCGCTTCGCGTCCAGCGACAGGGGCGTGCCCGTCAGGTGCAGGCCGTTTCGTCTCAGCTCCACGCTCATGGGATGGGCGCTGTCTATAGCGCGGCGCGGGCGCTCGCGCTCCCGGCCGGGGCGCCCCACCCCGCGCGCCGCA
>NZ_JBKGHJ010000718.1:0-3177 GCF_046520365.1 Corallococcus sp. 4LFB | reverse complement strand
CCTGCGCTTGCGACCGGCCGCCGGGCCGCCCGGGCCGGGGCGGGTTGTGGGCCCCCCAGCGAGGCCAGTACCCTCCCCCGCACCCATGGCCCACCCCGCCGAGCCGCTCCCGCCGGAGCCTTCCGTCCCGCTGTCCTCCGTGCCCGACGCCGTCACGCCGCGCTTCCGCTTCCTGCCCGCGGTGGGCACGTGGAAGTACCACCTGCTGCTCGCCTCGGTGGCCATCTTCATCCTGGGCCCGCTGGGCGGCGTGGCCGCGTCGTACATGAACTTCAGCCTGGGCTTCTTCGTCGCCAGCCAGGTGCTCTCCGGCATCCTCGGCAGCGTCGTCACCTACGGCTACGGCGCGGAGGGCAAGCACGGCGCCAACTACATGCAGACGATGGCCGCGTCGGTGGCCTCGCTGTGCGCCATGTCCGTGCTCATCCAGGCCATGGTGTGGCTGGGCATGCCCCAGCCGCCCGCGTGGCAGCTGATGCTCTTCGTCGGGTGCGTGGGCATGTTCGGCGTGGGCGTGGGCATGCTCTACACCCCGCTCCTGGTGGACCGGCTCCAGCTGGACTACCCCTCCGGCTACGCGGTGGCCAACATCCTGCGAGCGCTCACCGACAAGCGCCTGCTCAAGGCCTCCATCGCGAAGCTGGGCGGCGGCACCGGCCTGGGCATCCTGGCCGCGTGGCTCACGGAGAAGGTGGCCGCCATCGCCGCGCTGAGCGTGAGCAGCTCCACGGTGGGCGCCGGCATGGTGGTGGGCAGCCGCATCACCGTGCCCGCCATGCTCATGGGCCTCATCGGCTACGCCCTCTCCCCATTCCTGCAGAGCATCGGGTGGCTGGGCCCGAATGATCCGTACCGCAAGATTGGCTTCCTGGTGTCACTGGCGATGATCTGCGGCGCGGCGCTGGTGGACCTGGCGCTGCTCGCGGTGCAGGCGGTGGACCGCATCCGCGGCCGCGCGCAGGCCCCGGCGGACACCGAGCCCGCGTGGAAGAAGGTCAACGTGCCCCGCCTCATCGCCTGGGTGGTGGGTTGGGGCGCGGCCGTCGTCGTGGTGGCCACGCAGGTGCTGCACCAGCCCGCGGGCTTCATCCTCTTCGGGCTCGCGCTGTCGCTCTTGTTCGTGCTCATCAACGGCATCGCCTACGGCATCAGCGACAACAACCCCATCTCCAGCGCGTTCGTGATGTCGGTGCTGCTGATGTCGCTGCTGGGCCTGAAGGATCCGCTGGTGGGCCTGATGGCGTCCTCCATCCTGCTCATCTCCACGTCGGTGGGCTGCGACATGCAGCAGGACCGCTCCACCGGGTGGCGCCTGGGCACCAACCGCGTGGTGCAGTTCCGCTACCAGGTGCTGGGCATCTTCATGGGCGCGGTGCTGTGCGTGGTGCTGGCGCGCGTGTTCATGGGCGCCTACCCGGTGCTGTCCGTCAACCAGTTGGATCACCCGGACGTGAAGGTGGCCCAGTGGAGCTCCGCGATGACGTACAAGTTCGTGGGCGCCATCCGCGACCTGGGCGCGCTGTCGGCATACAAGGTGACGGCGCTGCTCGTGGGCCTGGCCATCGGCTTCACGCTGGAGGTCATCCGCAAGGTCGTCCGCCGGCATCCGGCCTACCTGCGCTTCGTGCAGGGGTCGCGCACGGGGTTCGGCGTGGGCTGGACCCTGGACTCGCTGGTGCTGGCCAGCCCGTACGCGCTCGCGTTCGGCGGCTTCATCGCGCTGCCCGCGGCCATCTGGTTCGGCCTGGGCGGCATCCTCACGTCCCTCTTCAACACCGTCTCCAAGCGCTTCCGGCGGGAGCCCGCGCCCGGGGAGGCGGTGCTCCCGGAGGACATGAGCACCATGTCCCTGGTGGGCGGCGGCCTCATCGCGGGCGAGTCGCTCTTCTACCTCTTCGTCGGCCTCGCCGGCCTGCTGGCCCTGATGGGCTGATGCACCCTGCCCCGGCGCACGGCTTGACTTTCCGTGCGGCCGGGAGCACTTGTTGTCGCGTGAGCCTCGTCATCACCACCACCGCGACCCAGACCACCACCACCGCTTCGGCGGGCGTGGGTCCGGTGCGCGTGTCGGTGGACTGACGAGCGCACGGTTTCCCGCCCCGCCGAGTTCCGGCCGGGGCGACCGTGCAACCTCACACGCCCCGTGTCCGGTCCCGGCTGCTTCATCCCGACCGACACACGGAGACGACCATGCTTGATGAACACGACCACCGCGCGCTGGGCCAGCGCCTGGACCTCTTCCACCTGCAGGAGGAGGCCCCGGGCATGGTGTTCTGGCACCCGCGCGGACTGATGCTGTACCGGCTGTTGGAGGACCACGTCCGCCTGCGCATGCGCGAGGAGGGCTACCGCGAAGTCCGTACGCCGCAGCTGTGCTCCCAGCCGCTGTGGGAGCAGAGCGGCCACTGGGAGAACTTCCGCGAGAACATGTTCTGCATGCCGGAAGGCGACCGGCACCTGGCGCTCAAGCCCGTGAGCTGCCCCGGCCACATCCAGCTGGTGCAGCGCATGGCGCCCAGCCACCGCGACCTGCCCCTGCGCCTGGGGGAGTTCGGGCTGGTGCACCGCAGCGAGCCCAGCGGCGCGCTGCACGGGCTGTTCCGCCTGCGCCAGTTCACGCAGGACGACGGCCACATCTTCTGCGCGGCGGAGCAGGTGGAGGCGGAGGTGGTCCGCTTCGTGCGCTCGCTCAAGGCGTTCTATGCGGGCTTCGGCTTCGACGACGTGCAGGTGGCCTTCTCCGGCCGTCCGGCGATGCGCGCCGGCGGTGACGTGCTGTGGGACCAGGCGGAGGCGTGGCTCCGGTCCGCGGCGAAGCAGGCGGGGCTGGTGTACGAGGACCAGCCCGGCCAGGGCGCCTTCTACGGGCCCAAGCTGGAGTTCGTGCTGAAGGACCGGCTGGGGCGGGCGTGGCAGTGCGGGACGATCCAGCTGGACCTGGTGCTGCCGGAGCGCTTCGACCTGCACTACGTCGGGGCGTCCGGAGAGCGCCTGCGCCCGGTGATGCTTCACCGCGCGCTGTTCGGCAGCCTTGAGCGGTTCATCGGCATGTTGCTGGAGCATCATGGAGGTGCGCTGCCCGCGTGGCTCGCGCCGGAGCAGGTGGTGGTGGCCTCCGTGGGCGCGGGGGCCGCCGGCTACGCGGAGGCGCTGGCGGCGCGGCTGCGGCTGGCCGGC
>NZ_JBKGHJ010000717.1:0-3179 GCF_046520365.1 Corallococcus sp. 4LFB | reverse complement strand
CGGTGCTCAAGGAGCGCCCGCGCATCTCGCGGGTCAGGCTGGAACGCAGGGCGTCCCCTCCCACATCGCGGCGCAGGCGCGTGGCGGTGCTGGCATGCCCGCGCACGTCGCGGCCCAGGCGGGTGGCGGTGCTGGCATGCCCGCGCAGGTGGCGGCCCAATCCGGCGCGACGGGAGCGATGCCCCCGGCCGCGGTCGCGAGCCCCCCCGTGGCCGCGAAGCCTCGACGCCGCTCACGTTCCCGGAGGCCCAGGCGGAGCTGGCGCGCAGCTCGGACCGCGAGGACGTGGCCCGCACGGTGCTCCGGTTCGCGATGGGCAAGTGGCGCCGGTGCCTGCTGCTGTCCGTGCAGGGCAACCTCGTCACGGGCTGGCACGGCATGGGGCAGGGCGTGAACGACGAAGGCGTCCGCCGCATCGGCGTGCCGCTGCGCGACCAGAGCACCTTCCGCCTCGTGCGCGACCTGCGCTCCCACTACGTCGGCCCGGTGAAGCGCGACGCGGCGATGGGCATGTTCTACCGGCTGCTCGGCGGAGGCTTCCCCACGACCGCGGTCATCCTGCCGCTGCTGGTGCGCGGCAAGGTGGTGCACCTGCTCTACGTGGACAACGGCGCGGAGCAGTTCACCCCGCCGGACGTGGGAGAGCTGCTCATCCTGTCCCAGGGCGTCGGCCGTTCGTACGAAGCGATGATGCGGCGGCGCAAGAGCGCGTAGCTCGGGCTCACCCGTTGCCGGTGGACCGTTCCGGATCGCGAGCCAGCACGGGCAGCGCGTCGGGACGGTCCCACAGGACGAAGTGGCTGCACCCGTCCAGCTCCACCACGGTGAGCCCCGGCCTCGCGCGCACGGCGCTCTCCCGCATGGAGGCGGACTCCAGCACCCGGTCCTTCCCCGGGACGAGCACCGTGCCGCGCCGCACGTTGCCGAACACGGACGCATCGCGCGCCTGACTCCAGGCGTCGATGTCCCGCAGGTTGGCCATCATCGTCGCCACCCGCTTCGGGTTGAACGGGAAGGCCATGATCAACTCGCGCTTGCGAGCATTCTCCAGCGGCCCCCACGCGCCCCGGTTGTGCCGGGCAATCGGCGCGAGCCGCCACAACGGGATGAGGAACGGCAGCAGCCAGAGCTGCGAGGGCGTCAGGCTGCGGTAGGGACGGGCCTGCGGGAGCACGGGCGCCTCCAGCACCACCTCCACCCGCTCGAACAGGTCCGGCCGGAGCTTCGCGGCCTCCAGGACGACGGCGCCTCCGCGCGAATGTCCATGGACGCGGATGACGTCCGTCCGGGGCAGGTGCTCCAGGGCCTGCACCAGCACGGCGGCGTCGTGGGCGATGGTGCCCTCCGCCTCGGCTGGCACCTTCGCCCAGGGCGCGGGCTCCTCGCGGTGGCCGGTGATGGGCAGGTGGTAGTCGCAGCTCGTCAGCAGGATGAGCTGGAGGTCGGGCTCGCGGTAGTGGTGCGTGAAGTAGCGCATGTCGGCCACGAAGCCGTGCATCACGATGACCGTGGCGCGGGGCTGCTCGCAGCGCCGCTCCGCGATGACGGCCTTGCCCACCCGGTAGACGTGTCCGTCGAAGGGCTCGCTCGCGCGGGGCGTGCCCACCCGGTGCATCAACCACCAGCGCGCGGTGGGCACGAGCACGGCGGCGCCAGCAAGGACTCCAAGAGCGACGAACATGCATTCACCCGGGACGGAGGGGACAGGCGCCTCGCGGCGGACGGCCCGTGACACGGTGGCCATCATAAAGGCCAGGTCAGCCTCCCGCCGCCACTGGGATGAGAAGGTGCGGCCCTCCGTTGGCCCCAGGCGGTGGCGCATCGCACGAACCTGTCCGACAGTCGGACCCGTTTGGGGACCGTGCCTTCCCCGCGCCGGTAGCTGGAAGGCCCTGCGCGCCCTACCTGACGGCGCTGAGGTTTCGAATCTGCGTGTTGATCCACGGGATGTAATTGGACACCCGCGTGTAGATGCCGGGCAGCCCTGCCCGCGCACAGCCCACGCCGAAGCTCACGATGCCCTGGAGTACGTAGCCTTGAGAGCCTTTGACGACGAGCGGTCCGCCGCTGTCGCCCTGGCATGCGTCCTTGCCCCCCTGCGGATACCCAGCCCCGAGCATGGCACTCTCGTCGATGACGATTCCTTGTGACCTGTAGCTGTTGGCGACGTCCTGATGCCGGAGGACAGGGACTCCCACCTGCAGCAAGAGGCTGGACGTGTCGTAGCCCCCCTCCTGTGTCAGGCCCCAGCCCGCGACCGTCGCCATCGTGTTTTCAGCGACGCGTTCCCCGGGGGCTGGGAGGCAAACAGGGACGCGCGTGTTGCCGCCCGCGAGCCGAGGGGCCAGGTTGGGGCGCATGCCCGAGGACTGGCCGCAAGCCCCGGCGACGCTCGTGTCGAACTTGATGGGCTTGTCGAGCTTGAGGACGGCGATGTCGTTCATCGTCGTGTCCGGGTTGTACTGAGGGTGGTGGACGGCCCTCGTCACCTGGGCGCTCACTTGCGTGGACGTGGGGTGTTTCAGGTCATGCGCCCCAGCGACCGCCGTGACGTTGGAGGCACCGTCAAAGACGCAATGGGCAGCGGTGAGGACGATGTCGCTCTCCTCCTTGTTGCCCACTCGCACCAGACTGCCCCCGCAGAAATGGCTGCCGTACTGCTGCAGACTGACAATCCAGGGGAAGGAGTTCGGCCGGGCTTCGATGCCTCCCACGATCTCCTGGGCCGTGTGACCCACTGGCTCGAAGGGGGCCTGATCGGCCTCCGAACCCCCGCACCCGAGAAGACCGACAGCGACGACGACTCCGCTCATGAAGCGCATGCATCCTCCAGGTTCAAGTGCGGCGCGAGACAGCAATCGACATGCCGTGGTCATGCGCCCGGGCTGTTGGGACGAGACGCGCGCCAGGCCGTGCGACGGCACGTCGTCTTCGTCCCCGTGTGACATGTCAGCGGAGGTGCATGACGCGTCAGCCGTCCCGGAAGGCGCGTCGAGCGGGTGGCAGGGAGCAGCGGGGCTCAGCGTTCCACGGGCGCAACCGCGTCGCGTGCGCGGGCCCCGGAAGGCCCGGGCGGTCCCCGACTCCAGCGCCACCACGGAGCCCCCCCGTGGGAGGCGCGGGGCGCTCGACCATCACCACGGTGCGCTCCTCCAGCTCGATGCGTCCGCCGCCCGCTC
>NZ_JBKGHJ010000716.1:0-3182 GCF_046520365.1 Corallococcus sp. 4LFB | reverse complement strand
CGCCTCGAAGCGCTCGGTCACTCCGTCGTCTCCGTCTCCATGGGCGCGGAGTACCAGCGGAACGGTCCTCGCTCCTTCACGCTGAACCCGACGATCCGCGGTGACTACGAGCGGCTGCTCACCGCCCTCCAGGTCCGGGAGCAACCCCTGGACACCGTCGTGCACTGCTGGAGCGTCACTGGCGGCGAGCCGGCGGTCCGGGAAGAACGCGCGCACTTCGAGCACACGCAGGAGCGGGGCTACTACAGCCTGCTGTTCCTCGCGCAGGCGCTCGACACGCTGGGCTTCGACAAGCCCCTGCGCATCGAAGTCGTGTCGAACCGCCTCTGCGACGTCACCGCCCTGGAGCCGGCCTGGCCGGAGAAGGCCACGCTGCTGGGCCCCTGCAAGGTGATTCCGCAGGAGTTCCCGCACATCACCTGCCGCTGCATCGACCTCGTGCTTCCCGACGGAGGCATCTCTCCGTCATCGGCGCTCGTCGGCCAGCTCCTGACGGAGCTCGAAGCCCGCGCCGCGGAGCCGGTGGTTGCCTATCGCGGCCCTCAGCGCTGGGTGCAGGCCTATGAACCGCTCCGGTTGGAAGCCGCCGCGCAGCCGGGGCCGGTGCTTCGCCAGCACGGGACGTACCTCATCACGGGCGGGCTCGGCGGCGTCGGCCTGCTGCTGGCCGAGCACCTCGCGCGGACCGTCCAGGCCCGGCTCATCCTCGTCGGCCGCACCGGCCTGCCCTCGCGGGAACTCTGGCCGGAGTGGCTCTCCCAGCACCCCGCGGACGAGCCCACCGGCCAGCGGATCCGCAAGCTCCAGGAGCTGGAAGCGCTGGGCGCGGAGGTGCTCGTGCTGAGCGCGGACGTCGCCAACGTGGACGCGATGCGCGCGGCCCTCTCCCAGGCCGCCGGGCGCTTCGGCCCGCTTCACGGCGTGATCCACGCGGCGGGCATCACCCACGGCACGTCCATCTTCAGCCCCCTTCGCGACGTGGGCCCCCAGCAGTCCGCGTCCCAGTTCCAGCCCAAGGTCCACGGGCTCTACGTCCTGGACACGCTGCTCCGGGACTCAGCGTTGGACTTCTGCGTGCTGCTGTCCTCGAACGCCTCGGTCCTGGGCGGCCTGGGCTTCGTCGCGTACTCGGCGGCCAACCTGTTCGTCGACGCCTTCGCGGCCCGACAGAACAAGCGGGGCGGGACGCCGTGGATCAGCACGAACTGGGATGGCTGGCAGGTGCAGCAGCCCAATCCGCGCGCCCAGGTGCGCACCAGCATGGACCGCTACACGATGACGGCGACGGAAGCGCTCGACGCCTTCCAGCGGATCCTCAGCCGGGGGCTGGGCTGCGGGCAGCTCGTCGTCTCCACCGGAGACCTCCAGGCCCGGCTCGCCCTGTGGCTCCAGCGGGACGCGCCGCTGCCCGGCACGGCGGAGTCGGCGGCGTCCGCACCGCATGCACGCCCGCACCTGAAGACGCCCTACGCCGCCCCCTCGACGCCCATCGAGAAGCAGCTCGCCCACATCTGGCAGGAGCTGCTGGGGGTCGAGCAGGTCGGCCTGCACGACAACTTCTTCGAGCTGGGTGGCCATTCGCTGCTGGGAACTCGAGTCGCCTCGCGGGTGCGGGATGCGTTCCAGGTCACCCTGCCGCTCCGGAGCCTCTTCCAGTCCCCCACCGTGGGACAGCTCGCCACGCTCATCCAGCAGCACCTGGCCGAGCAGGCCGACCGGGAAGCCCCTGTCGGCCCGACGGAGAAGGCCCCGACGCCCGGGAACATTCGTCCCCGGGAACAGGGCGCCTCCGCGCTTCCCCTGTCCTTCGCGCAGGAGCGGTTGTGGTTCATCGACCAGTTGCTGCCGGGCAGCCCGCTCTACGTCATTCCCCTGGCGGTGCGCCTGTCGGGGGCGCTCGACGTGACCGCCCTGACGCACAGCCTGCGCACCGTCGTCCAGCGCCACGAGGGCCTGCGCACCACGTTCCAGCTCATCGACGGGCGGCCCGTGCAGGTCATCGCCCCGGACCAGGACGTCCCGCTGCCGCTCACCGACCTGCGCTCGCTTCCGGCTGACGCCCGAGCCGCCGAGGTGGCGCGGCACACGCAGGACTTCGCCCTGCGCCCCTTCGACCTGAAGCAGGGACCGCTGCTGCGCTCCTGCCTGCTTCGGCTCGCGGACGATTCGCACCTGTGGCTGCTGTCCATGCATCACGTCGTGGCCGACGGCTGGTCCCTGGGCGTGCTCATCCAGGAAGTCGCCGCCCTCTATGCCGCCGCGCTGCGCGGACAACTGGATGCGCTGCCTCCGCTGCCCATCCAGTACGCCGACTATGCGCTCTGGCAACGCGAGTGGCTCCAGGGGCCGGCCCGTCAATCGCTGCTGGACTACTGGACGCACCAGCTCGCGGACGTGCCCACGATCCTCGAGCTGCCCACGGACTTCCCGCGTCCGGCCATCGCGACCACGCGCGGCGCGCTCCATCCCTTCCAGTTGCCCGCGGAGCTCACGGCTTCACTGAAGGCGCTCAGCCGGGAGGAGGGCGTCACCCTCTTCATGACGCTGATGGCCGCCTTCCAGGTCCTCCTCCAGCGCTACTGCGCCAAGGACGACTTCGTCGTCGGCACGCCCATCGCCAACAGGACGCGCAGCGAGACCGAGTCGCTCATCGGCTGCTTCATCAACACGCTTCCCATTCGCGCGAACCTCGCAGGACAGCCCTCCTTCCGCGCCCTGCTGCGTCGCGTGCAGGCCACCTGCCTGGAGGCCTACGCGCATCAGGAGCTTCCCTTCGAGCACCTCGTCGACGCGCTCCACCTGTCGCGCGACCTCAGCCACACGCCGCTCATCCAGGTCCTCTTCATCCTGCAGAACGCGCCCATGCGGTCCCTGGGCCTGCCGGGTGTGACGCTGGAGGTCGAGGGCACCGACACCGTCACCGCGAAGTTCGACCTGACCCTGTCGCTCCAGGAGACCGGAGACTCGATCCGCGGGTTCCTGGAGTACAACACCGACCTCTTCGCGACAGAGACGATCGCCCGGCTGGCGGAGCAGTTCTCCACCCTGTTGACCGGAGCCGTCGCGTCACCCGACGCACGCCTCAGCGAGCTGCCGGTGCTGCCGGAGGCCGAGCGTCAACGGCTGGTGGTGGAGCTCAACGCCACCGCCACGCCCTACCCGCTGGAGCGCTCCCTCCCCGC
>NZ_JBKGHJ010000715.1:0-3186 GCF_046520365.1 Corallococcus sp. 4LFB | reverse complement strand
CCGCTGGTACGACGGCGGTCCGCGAAGAAGGAGATCAGCTCCTCGCCCACGCGCGGGAACCCCAGCCCCGCGAGCGCAGTCGCCGCCAGCGCGTCGCGCAGCTTCGCCGCGTTGGGTAGCGCCGCGCCGGGTCGCGCTGGAGGCACGTCGCGCAGATCTCCGCCAGCTCGTCCGACAGCGCGGGCACGCGGCGGCGCGGGTCCTCATAGGCCCCGTCCAGGATGCGCTTCAGCGTCGCCGTGGTGTTCGACGCGGTGAAGGGCAGCCGGCCCGTCATCAGCGCGTAGAACATGATCCCCAGGCTGAAGACGTCCGCCTCCGGCCCGGCCTCCAGGCCCTCGATGATCTCCGGCGACATGTGCGCGGGCGAGCCCACCAGCGCGCCCGTCACCGTCATCCGGTCCTCGATGTCCAGCAGCCGCGCGATGCCGAAGTCCATGAGCTTGAGGACCCCGTCCTCGCGCACCATGACGTTCTCCGGCTTCAGGTCGCGGTGGATGACGCCCGCCTCGTGCGCGTGCGCCAGCGCCGCCGCCAGCTCGTGGATGATCATCGCCGCCAGCTCCGGCGGCTCCAGCGGGCCTTCATCCAGGTACGTCTTGAGCGTCCGGCCGCGGATGTACTCGGTGACGATGAAGGCGTCGTGCGCCTCCGCCGAGGAGAAGTCGAACACCTCCAGGATGTTGGGGTGGTGCAGCTTCGCCACCGCGCGGGCCTCGCGCGCCAGGCGCCGCCGCGACTCGTCCTTGCCGGCCAGGTGCGGGTGCAGCACCTTCACCGCGACCTCGCGGTCCAGGGCCGTGTCCAGGCCCTTGTACACGACGCTCATGCCCCCGGAGCCCAGCTCCTCCAGGATGCGATAGCGACCGATATGGCGGCCGACGAGCGTCATGGTGTGGGCGCGCGCGCTCCCCTCAGTCCCCGAACCCGATGCCCATGCTCCGCGCGAACCGCACCAGCTCCCCTTGCGGATCCACCCGTCGCTCCTTGCGAGACTCGCTCAGCGGCACGCTGACGATGTCGCTGTTCCTGAGCGCCACCATGTGGCCCCAGTCTCCATCCCGCACCAGGTCCAGCACCTTGCAGCCGTAGCGCGTGGCCAGCAGGCGGTCCGCGGCGCTCGGGCTGCCCCCGCGCTGCAGGTGCCCCAGCACGGTGACGCGGATCTCCGCGTCGATGTGGCTCGCGAGCAGGTCCGCGCACACCTTGCCGGAGCCCCCCAGCCGCACCACGCCCCGGCCCGGGATGTCCGCGGCCTCCGCGAGCACGGACAG
This sequence comes from Corallococcus sp. 4LFB, assembly GCF_046520365.1. Taxonomy (NCBI): domain Bacteria; kingdom Pseudomonadati; phylum Myxococcota; class Myxococcia; order Myxococcales; family Myxococcaceae; genus Corallococcus; species Corallococcus sp. 4LFB. Next base: position 1,912 of record NZ_JBKGHJ010000715.1, on the reverse strand, counting down.
CGCGCCGCCCTCCGGATACGCGCCTTCGGAGATGGCGATGATGGAGAAGCTGCGCCGCCGCGTGGCCCGCCGCTTCAGCGTCTCCAGCAGGGACGTCACCCGGTAGGGGATCTCCGGGATGAGGATGAGGTCCGCGCCGCCCGCGATGCCGCTGTCCAGCGTGAGGAAGCCCGCGTGCCGGCCCATGATCTCCACCACCATCACGCGGTCGTGTGACTCCGCCGTGGAGTGCAGCCGGTCCAGCGCCTCCGTGACGATGAGCCGGGCGGTGTCGAAGCCGAACGTCTGGTCCGTGCCGGACAGGTCGTTGTCGATGGTCTTCGGACACCCGACGACCTTCAGCCCCTTGGCCGCCAGCTGGGACGCGATGCTCAGCGTGCCGTCCCCGCCAATGGCCACCAGCCCGTCCAGCCGCAGCTCCTGGCAGCGGCGCAGGACCTGCTCCGACACGTCCCGCTCCACCCAGCCCGTGCCCTCACGCACCGGGTAGGAGAACGGGTTCGCCTTGTTGGACGTGCCCAGGATGGTGCCGCCCTTGGGCAGGATGCCGCGCGTGTCCTCCACCCCGAGCGGGCGGACGAGCTCCGGCTCCACCAGCCCCATGTAGCCGTTCTCGATGCCCACGAACGAGTGGCCGAACTCGTACACGCCCCGGCGGACGAGGCCTCGGATGAGCGCGTTGAGCCCCGGGCAATCACCACCGCCGGTGAGGACGCCGAGTCGTAGAGGTCGAGCCATAGGGAAGGAGAAAGTCGGACGCGGGTGTCAGTGGGAGCAGGCGGCACTATGACAGCAACGTCGGTGCGGATTGTAGGTGCCACCCCAGGGGGGTGCAACGCATCAATCAGCTGGCACGTCGGATCCGCGCTCGCAAGGACGCGGGGGCGACCCCTCAGTCGCGCTTGAGGCGACGCCGGGAGGCCAGCCGGTCCAGGAGGGCCTGGAGCCGGTCCTCCTTCTTCGCGGGAAGGGCCCGGTCCGTGGGGGACTGCACGGGCATCTCCCGGGCCATCCGGTACAGCTCCGCCAGCCGCTCCCGCACCAGCTCGTTGCCGGGGCGCTCCTGCAGCGCCCGGCGGTACGCGGCGGCGCGCCCACGTAGTCACCCAGCGTGAAGAGGCGCTCGCCCTCCTGCATGGGCGAGGGCGGGCCCAGCGGCAGGCGCTGGGGCTCGCGGACGCGGTTCTTCAGGTGCCGCAGCTCCTCCGGCTGGAGGCTGTCGCGCAGGTGGGCCAGCCTGGTGGCCAGCGCCTCCTCGCTCGGGAAGGCGGCGAGCAGGTGCTCGAAGAGCTCGAACGCCTCCGCGAGCTCGCCCCGGCGCAGGGCGCGGTCGGCACGTGCTTCCATGTCGGCCCGGACGGCAGGGGTCATCTCGCGGGGCAGAGTAACTGCTGCCCGCCCGGGATGTCACACGCGGAACAGGGCGCTCGGCGGGCCGCATGCCCCGGGGCCGCGAAGGGGGCCGGGACTTCCCGTGCTTCGCGCTATCCTTCCGTCCCGTGCTCCTGCCCGTGCTCACCGGTGTGTGGCTGTCGCTGTCCGGCGCGCTGGGCACGGAGCTGCGGCGGGACGGCTACAGCTTCCGGCCGCCGGACACGTTCCGCATGTCGCGCTGGGAGCGCTACGCGGGCTCGCGGGCGGGCGCGGTGTCGGAGGACGGCGTGCGCGCGCGCGCTGTCGCGGCGCTGGCGGACGGGAGGGGCCGGAGGCGGCCACGTTCCGTCATCGGCCGTGGTGGAGGGGGACTTCTCCGCCAGCCCCTCGGAGCGCGACGCGTTCTCCACCGCCGTGATGCAGCACTTCCAGCGCGAGCTGGGCGTGGCGCTGACGCCGGAGCGGGTGGACCGCGTGGGCGGGCCGGTGCCCCGGGTGGAGGTGCTGGGCACGCTGCGCGAGGAGGTGCGTCACCGTG
>NZ_JBKGHJ010000714.1:0-3190 GCF_046520365.1 Corallococcus sp. 4LFB | reverse complement strand
CGGGCGGCACGGCGGACGCGTTCGGCCGTCAGGCGGGCTGGGCGGGGTTCCAGGTGGCGCCCCGCGTGTCGGTGAGCCGCGAGCTGGGGCCCGTGGTGCTGGGCGCCAACGCGGGCGTGCGGATCCGCTCCAAGGAAGTGGAGCCGGGCCGCGACGTGGGCACGGAGCTGGAGCAGGGCGTGGTGGTGGCCACGCGCGGCAAGGGGCTGCGCGGCGAAATCGCGCTGCAGGCCGCCGAGTCGCTCGTGGAGTCGGACTTCGCGCTGGAGCTGCTGGGCGGCGTGCGGCTGCCGGTGGGCGCGGGCTTCGAGGCGTTCGCGATTGGCGGGCACGGCTTCACGGACATCCCGGGCACGCCGTCGTTCCGCCTGGGCGCGGGCATCGCGTACGCGAACGAGCCCGAGCCCGTGGACCGCTGCCGCACCGGCCGCAGCCACACGCCGGAGCAGTGCCCCAACGAGGACGACGACGGCGACGGCGTGGCGAACAAGGACGACCGCTGCCCGCTGGAGGCCGGCGCCGTGGAGAACAACGGCTGCCCGGACAAGGACTCGGACGGCGACGGCGTGGTGGACCGCGAGGACCAGTGCCCGTCGCAGGCGGGAACGGCGCGCGACCACGGCTGCCCGGCGCCGGACGCGGACAACGACGGCGTGCGGGACGACGAGGACGCCTGCCCGAACGAGGCCGGTCCCGCATCCGAGCGCGGCTGCCCCGTGAAGGACACGGACAAGGACGGAGTTCCGGACAAGGACGACGCCTGCCCGAACGAGGCCGGTCCCGCGTCCGAGCGTGGCTGCCCCGTGAAGGAGCAGAAGCCGCCCGAGGAGCCCAAGCCCCAGCCGCAGCCGGAGAAGCCCGCGGAGGAGACGACGTCGCCGCTGGAGCACATCGTCCAGTTCCCGGTGAACCAGTCGGAGTTCCAGGAGAACGAGCAGCAGCAGCTGGATGCCATCGCGGCGTACCTGAAGGCGAATCCGAAGCTGAGCATCCGGATTGAAGGCCACACGGACAACAGCGGTCCGGAGGAAGCCAACCGCACGCTGAGCCAGCAGCGCGCGAACCGCGTGCGCGCGTACCTCATCCAGAAGGGCATCGCGGGCTCGCGCATGGAGGCGAAGGGCTTCGGCCCCGACCGTCCGCGCGTGTCCAACGAGACGCCGGAAGGCCGCAGCGCGAACCGCCGCGTGGAGTTCGTGCCCGTGACGGAGCGCTGACCTCCGCCCGCATCAACGTGACGCCGCTTCGTGGTCACCCACGAAGCGGCGCACGGGAGTTCGTCCCCGTCTCGGGACGCTGACACTCCCGTAAGCAGCACCGTGCGCCGCTTCGTGTTCACCCACGAAGCGGCGCACAGCCGTTTCAGGCCTCTTCGGGATGCAGCTGCACCAGCGCCGGCAGCTCCGCCGCGCGGTCCCGCAGCCGGACCTTGGGGCGGATGGCCACCGGAACGCGGGCCGCCGCGAGCAGGTCCAGGTCGAACACGTTGTCGCCGAAGGCGGCGCAGAGCGGCCGGTCCGTGCGCTGCCTCAGGCAGGACACCTTGCCGGGGCCGTAGGGCACGGGCTCGAAGACGGACGTCTGCAACCGTCCGCCCTCCTCCTTCGGCGTGCACGCCAGCACGAACTCGGACGTGAGCCCCACCTCGCGCACCGCCGCCTCCACCACCGCGCGCGGCGACGCGCTGACCACGTAGCAGTCCACGCCCTGTTCGCGGGCCCACTCCACCACGCGGCGGGCTTCCGGGTGGATGCGGCGGGCCACGTCCTTGCGGGCCACCACCTCCTGGGCGAAGCCGCGCATCTCCTCCGCGTGCCAGCCCGCGAAGATCCACGCCATCATCTCGTAGGTGGCCTGCTCCGGCAGCCGCCCGGCCTCGAACGCCTTGAACAGCGCGTGCGCCAGCGTCACCGCGTCCGGATGCGCCTCCACGCCATGGCGGGCGCCCAGCCGCTCCAGCGCCACGCGGGCCTCGGGCCGCACGCCGCCGTGCTCCAGCAGGGCCATGAACAGGTCATCCCCCACGTCCCCGCTCCACAACGTGCCGTCTCCGTCGAAGGCCAGCACGCCGTCCGGCGTCCGCTCCACCTCGCGACGGATGCGCTCCAGCGTCTCCTCGACCCGCTCGATCCTCATGGGCGCCATCCTCGCTGGCCTGACTGTCCAGTGTCATCCGGGTCCGCGAAGCCGGGCCACGGGCTGTTCACCAGCGAGGTGGAGGTGCGACTACCCTCCAGGGCATGGCACGGACCGAGAAAGAGAAGATGCTCGCGGGGGAGCTGTACCTCGCCACCGATCCACGGCTGATGGCCGAGCGGGCCCGCGCCCGCAAGCTCCTGCGCCGCTACAACCAGTCCACCGAGGACGAGCTGCCGGAGCGGGAGCGCCTGCTCACCGAGCTTTTGGGCAAGGTGGGCGCGGGGACGTGGATCGAACCGCCCTTCTCCTGCGACTACGGCGAGCACATCCGGCTGGGCGAACGCGTCTTCATGAACTTCCAGTGCGTCATCCTGGACTGCAACACGGTGACGATTGGCGACGACGTGTCCTTCGGCCCGGGCGTGCAGGTGTACGCGGCCACGCATCCGCTGGATCCGGATGAGCGCATCAAGGGCCCGGAGCTGGGCCGCGCCATCACCATCGGCTCGAAGGTGTGGATTGGCGGCGGCGCCATCATCTGCCCGGGCGTGACCATCGGGGAGGGCTCCACCATCGGCGCGGGCAGCGTGGTGACCCGGGACATCCCGCCGTATGTCTTCGCCGCCGGCAACCCCTGCCGCGTCATCCGCAACCTCCGGTAACGGCGCTCAGCCCGCGCGCGTCGCGGAAGCGCACCTCGCCAGGGACTCGCGGAGCGCATCGAGCGGCGAGTCCGGAAGGTCGACCGAGCGCCAGGCCACGTAGCCATCCGGGCGGATCAGCGACGCGCCTCCCGCCTTCAGCCCGAACGCGCTCCGGAACGCCTCCGCGTCCAGCGGCCGCACGTCCCCGCCCATGCGCACGCACTCCAACGTGAGGCCTGACGCCCTGGCGACGCGCGCCACGGCCGATTCCCACCGCGCGTCCTCGGTGAGGAGCACCCACGTCCGCTGGAGCAGGTCGAGCGTCGACACCCGCTCACCGCCCTGCTCCACCCAGAGATGGGGCGCGCGCGTGCCGGGCTGACCGGCCCGACCAGTGGGCCGGTCAG
>NZ_JBKGHJ010000713.1:0-3204 GCF_046520365.1 Corallococcus sp. 4LFB | reverse complement strand
GCCAGCGCCTCGCGCAGCCGGCCTTCCGCCTCCGCGCGCTTGCCTTCCGCCTGGAGGCGCAGCCCGTCCGCCCACAGCGCGGGCGCGAAGCCGGGCACCACCTTGCGCGCGGTCTCCAGCGGCGCGACCGCGTCCTTCAACATGCCCCAGCGCACGTACACCAGCCCCATGCCCACGTGCGGCCACGGGTTCTCCGGGTACACCACCGCCAGCGCCTTGAACTCGGCGAAGCTCTCGTCGGAGGGCAGCGCGAGGAAGGCCCGGTACACCCGGGGCATCGGGTCCCTGGGCGCCTTCGCCTCCCGGGCGTCCAGCTCCGTGCGCAGCGTGCTGGGGCTGCCCTGGACGCGCGCCGTGTCCATCCGCTGGAGCATCGCCATCCCCTCCGCGGCGGGAGCGGCACCGGGCGGGCGCCCGCCGCCGGGAGCGCGCACAGCACGGACAGCAGCAGGCACGTCAGGACACGGGACGTCATGGGAGCCTGGGAGCCTGGGAGCGTGAGGGGAGCCGGGGAGCCAGGGCACCGGGACGCTACCAGATGCCCGCGCCCGGTGACGCCGGGGAGTGTTTACACAGCTTGCTTGAATTACACGGACACGCGCGATGTTTCACGGGCGCGGGAACGGGAGGGAATGGCCCTGGAGGGCGACCACGCTTTCGAGCGTTGGACGCCACGCGGGCGGTAGGTCTTGACCAGAACCAGCGGTGCTGGGCGGAATGGCCCCCATGGCCACCGCCGAGAAACTCGTATTCCCGACCATCGTCGAAGGCCTCTTCGTCCGGGGACTTTCCGGGAAGGTGCCCTTCGCCCTCAAGGAGCAGCTGCGCAAGGAGGGCCTGGACCTGGACCGGCCCCTGCAGCCGGCGTACTCGCTGGACACGTGGACGCGCTGCGTGGCGCTGACGGCGAAGGCGCTGCACCCGGAGCACCCGGAGCAGGTGGCGTGGCGGATGCTGGGCGAGCGGATGATTGACGGCTACCGCGACACGATGGTGGGCCGGGCGCTGCTGGGCGTGCTGCGGCTCATCGGGCCCAAGCGGATGCTCCTGCGCACGCAGCACAGCTTCCGCACCGGCAACAACTACACCGAGGTGCGCATCACCGAGCGCGGCGAGCGCGAGGCGGACCTGTGGCTCAACGAGCCCGGCCTGCTGCGCTACTTCAAGCAGGGCGTGATGCTGGCCACGGTGCGCGCCGCCAGCGGCCCCGCCACGCAGGTGGACGTCGTCCAGTACGACGACGACAGCGTCACGTACCGTGTTTCCTGGGGCGCCCCCGGCTCCTGAGCCCGCGCAGGGCCCCCCGCGGATCCGCGACCCCGGGCCCCTTGCTCGCACCGGGCCCCATCTGCCAGCGTGAAGGCCTGGGCGCGGTGTCCGGGCCGTGAACGGCCGCGCAAGAGGGGGATTCATCCAATGCCGTCGAGCGAGCGCGCCAACCTGCCGCGCTGGAACGGTCAACAGCGGGGGTTCTTCGAGATCTGGTTCCTGGTGGTGCTCGACCCGGGCGGAGACCGTGCCTGGTGGTTGCGCTACACCCTGTTCACCCCCGCCCCGGGCAGCGGCGGCGAGCCTCGCGCCACGATGTGGGCGGCGGCGTTCGACTGCGCGTCGAAGGACAGGCCCGCGGTGGCGCTCAAGGCCATCCACCCGGCCTCCGCCTTCACGGCGCTGCCCTCCGGCGGCGTGCGCATCGCGGACTCGGAGCTGACGCCCGGCCACTGCCACGGCCAGGTGGCCAGCGGCGGGCACGCCATCGCGTGGGACCTGCGCTTCCAGGGCGGAAGCCCCGGGCCGGTGCGCCGCGAGCCGCGCGGCACCGCGCTCCTGCCCCTGCCCACGCACGTCACCCACGTGCGCGACGACGTCACCTTCGAGGGCACGGTGACGGTGGACGGCGAGCGCATCGACGTGAAGGGCGCGCCCGGCCTGCAGAAGCACCTGTGGGGCCACCGGCGGCTGGAGGAGCTGACGTGGCTGTACTGCCCGCGCTTCCGCGAGGACCCGGCCGCGCGGCTGGAGGTCATGGCGGTGCGCGCGAAGCGCAAGCGGGGCCACCCCCAGCTGTCTCCCATCTACCTGCGCACGCGCGACACCGAACACACGTTCCACGAAATGCCCCACGTGCTGCTGTCGAGCGTGACGTCGCCCGCGTCCGGCGAGCTGACCTTCCGCGCCGCGTCCGCCACCGTGGCCATGGAGGGCCGCGCGTGGTGCGACCCGCGCACGCTGGTGGGCTACGCGTACCGCGACCCCACGGGCTGGGACGTGCTGGTGGCCCAGAGCGACGTGGCCCGGTGCGAGGTGCAGCTCTTCTCCCGCCCCCATCCGCTCGCGGCGTGGCGGCCCACGCGGAAGCTGACGTCCACCGTGGGCGCGCTGGAGTTCCACGGCCCGGAGCCGATGCCGGGCGTGCGCTACATCCCGTGGGACGGCACCGCGCTCCAAGCGGAGGACGCGCCCGGCGACTCCGGGGACGCACCGGCCCTGGGGACGGGCTGAAGCCAGGACGCCTGCCCCCTCCTTCCGGGAGGGAGGGGCTCGCGGGCCCGGGGCGCCGTCCGCTCATCGAGGGGAGGAGCCTCCCCTGGCTGTGGAGGGGGATGGCCGTGGCCACCCTCTGGGGTGACGGCCCGCCGCTCCCCCCATTCCCATGCACCGACTGCTGAGACACCTCCAGTCGCTCTTCCGGGTGGAGCCCGGGAGACCGGCCCTGTGGGCGGGCATCCGGGCCGCCGTCGCCACCGCCCTGCCCCTGTGTCTGTCCTTCCTGCTCACGGTGCCCGCGGCCGGCTGGGCGGGCCTCACGGCCCTGCTCGTCACGCTCGCGGACAAGGGCGGCTCCTACCGCGTGCGGGCGCGCGTCATGGGCGCGGTGACGGTGCTGGGGGCACTGGTCGGCATGCTCGCCGCGCCCGCGGGCAGCACGTACTGGGTGGACGCCACGCTGCTGTTCGTGGGCGTCACGGCGGCGAACTTCGCGCGCTGCTACGGCGAGACGGCGGGCTCCGTGGGAGGACAGCTCGCCGTCATCTTCGTCGTGTCGCTGGGCGCGCCCGCGGCCTCGCCACGGGAGGCGGTGCTGCGCGGGGCCGCGCTGCTGCTGGGGGGCCTGTGGGCGATGGCGCTGTCGCTGCTGCTGTGGCCGCTGAGGCCCTACCGCCCCGCGCGCCAGGCGGTGGCGGAGGTGTACGCGGGGCTCGC
>NZ_JBKGHJ010000712.1:0-3207 GCF_046520365.1 Corallococcus sp. 4LFB | reverse complement strand
GCCGCGAAGAAGGCGGTCCCGTCACGCCCGGGCAAGCGCGCCGCCACCGCCCGCGCCCCCGCGAAGGAGGCCGGTGCGACCACCGAGCTGGAGCGGGAATGGGCGGCGACGAAGGCCCTCTTCTTGACGCTCGAGAACAATCACGGCTGCGAAGCCATGGGGATGCAGTGCAGCCTCTTCGGGACGCTGCTGGAGGGCTTCAACCAGGGCGGCAGCAGGACGCCGACCCTCAGGCAGGTGAAGAGCCTGCATGACCAGCTCCGGACCGTGCAGCGCCGTCAGGAGTAGCGCCCCGAAAGGGCGCCTCCCACGCGGTCGCGCCTAACGCCGGGAGCCCGCGTCCATCCTCGAGCCCGCGTCCATCCTCGAGCCCGCGTCCATCCTCGAGCCCGCGTCCATCATCATGCCCGCGTCCATCATCATGCCCGCGTCGCGCCCGGAGCCGCCGGTGCCCTCCGAGGACGCCGTGCCCCGGTAGCTCTCCGCGAGCCCCGTGCCCAGCTCCCGGGTGCCGCCGGTCTGCTGGCCGGAGCTGTTCGCGGCCTCGCCCTCCATGTTGTTGGGGGCGGACGTGCCGCCACCCAGCGCGGCCTTGCTGTCGCTGTGGTAGGGCCTGCCGCCGCCCTCGTTGGAGGGATGGCCCAGGTTGCCGCCAGCCGTGTCCCCGGCCGGCGCCGGCTGGGAGCGGTGCTGGAGCTGCACGGGGTCCTGGAACCCCTGGGGGCCCTTCGAGGACTGCTCGCTGTTGCAGCCCCAGGCTCCGAAGGCACCGCCCACCAGCAGCCCCAGCCCCATCGCGCGCTTGATGCCCTTCATGGTTTCCCCCTCTGGCGCGAGGACCTCCGCGCCTGTCCGTCCGGGAAGTTAGGGCCGGCGCTTCCCGGGGCCACCCACCCCAGCAGTTGCCTGCCTGTCCGCCCACCGGGCTCCACGACGTGCCCGTGTTGACAAGACTGTCGCCCAGGCGGGAAACACGCAGAGCGCGGAAGTCCTACGCCGTGCGTCTTCCCCGTCCCCCGAGGTCGCATGGTTCGCTACGCCCTCGCCATCTTCACCAGCGCCTTCCTGCTCTTCGGCGTCCAGCCGCTGGCGGGCCGCTACGCGCTGCCGTGGTACGGCGGCACGCCGGCGGTGTGGACGGCGTGCATGCTGTTCTTCCAGGCCGTGCTGCTCGCGGGGTACGCCTACGCGCACGCGGTGGCCTCCCGGCTGCGCTCGCGCGCGCAGGCCTTCCTGCACCTGGGCCTGCTGGCGGTGGCGCTGGGCGCGCTCGTGGCGCGGGCCTCGTGGACGGGCTCTCCGCTGGCGCCGGGGGACGGCTGGCGCCCGGTGGATGAGCACCTGCCCGTGCTCCGGCTGATGCGGATGCTGGCCGCCGCGCTGGGCCTGCCCTTCTTCGTGCTCAGCACCACCGGCCCGCTGCTCCAGTCGTGGTTCGCCCGCGCGCGGCCGGAGCGCTCGCCGTACGTGCTCTACGCGCTCTCCAACGCGGGCTCGCTGCTGGCGCTCCTGGGCTACCCGTTCCTCGTGGAGCCCTGGGTGGGCCGGAGCGCGCAGGCGTGGGGCTGGGCCGCGGGCTTCGTCCTCTTCGTCCTCTGCGTCCTGGCCTGCGCCCGGGACCTGCTGCGCCGCGCGCCCGCGGCCAGCGCCCCCGGCGCCGCCACGAACCCCCTCGGGTCCTCCGACGGGGCTCCTTCCGGGGCTCCCGTCGAAGCGCCGCGCCCGGGCGTGGGCCGCACGCTGACGTGGCTGGCGCTGAGCACGTGCGCGTCGGTGCTGCTGCTGGCCACGACGAACAAGCTGTCCCAGGACGTGGCGGCGGGCCCCTTCCTGTGGGTGATGCCGCTCGCCGTGTACCTGGTCACCTTCATCCTGGCCTTCTCGCGCGAGTCCCTCTACGCGCGCACGCCGTACTCGGTGGCGCTCATCGCCTCCGTGGTGCTGGTGACGTACGCGCACAAGGAGGGCCCCGCGCTGGGCCTGGGGTGGCAGGTGCTCTTCCACGCGTCCGCCCTCTTCACGGGCGCCATGGTGTGCCACGGGGAGCTGTACCGGCGCCGCCCGGCCCCGCGCTACCTGAGCGCCTTCTACCTCTGGGTGTCCGTGGGCGGCGTGCTGGGCGGCGTGTTCGTCAACCTGGTGGCGCCCGCCCTCTTCAACACCTACTGGGAGCACCCGCTGGCCCTGGCCGCGTGCTGCGCGGTGTCCTTCGCGGGCTGCTGCGCCGGCCGAAGGAGGAGCCGGTGGTGGCGCGCACGCAGCGCCTGCTGCGCGGGGCGCTGCTGGTGGGCGTGGCGCTGCACCTGCCGCTGCTCGTCGCCTCGGACCAGGCGCGCGTGCGCTTCGCCGCGCGCAACTTCTTCGGCGTGGTGCGCGTGCTGGAGCTGTCCCCGGAGGACCCGCGGCAGCACCAGTTCGCCCTGCGCCACGGCGCCATCACGCACGGCTGGCAGTACATCCGCCCGGAGCGCCGCAACCTCCCTTCCGCGTATTACACGCCGGACAGCGGCCTGGGGCTCGCGCTCGCGGAGCAGCGCCGGTGGCGCCAGGCACAGGGGCTGCCCACCGGCCTGCACGTGGGCATGCTGGGGCTGGGCGTGGGCAACAGCGCCGCGCTCCTGGTGGCCGGGGACGACGTGCGCTTCTACGAAATCAACCCCGTCATCATCGACCTCGCGCGGGGGCAGGGCGGCTTCTTCAGCACGCTGACGGACACGCCCGCGCGCGTGGAGGTCGTCGAGGGTGACGCGCGCATCTCGCTGGAGCGGGAGCTGGAGCACGGCTCGCGGAAGTTCGACGTGCTGGCGCTGGACGTCTTCAGCTCGGATGCCATCCCGGTGCACCTGCTGACGCGCGAGGCGGTGGCGCTCTACCTCCAGCACCTGGCGCCGCACGGGGTGCTGGCGCTGCACATCAGCAACCAACACCTGGACCTGGTGCCCATCAGCCTGGCGCACGCGCGGGCCTCCGGCCTGTCCGCGGCGCTCGTCACGGTGGACAGTCAGGGCGACACGGTGTCGAGCTCGTGGATGCTGCTGAGCCCGGAGCCGGAGTTCTTCTGGGGCGCCACCTTCACCGGGAGCCGCGCGCACGTGCGCCGGCTGGGGCTGCGCGGCGAGCCCGCCTACGTCTGGACGGACGAGCGCAGCAGCGTGCTCCAGGCCCTGCGCCCCAGGGCCCAGGGCCGCGCCGCGGCGGACCCGAACG
>NZ_JBKGHJ010000711.1:0-3238 GCF_046520365.1 Corallococcus sp. 4LFB | reverse complement strand
CGGAAGCCCCTCCGCCGCGCGCACGGACTCCAGCAGCGCCTCGCGGGGCGCCGCCGCCTCCCGCTCCGCCTCCGCCCGCGTCACCGCGCTCGCGGCCTGCTGCTCCTGCGCCACGAACTCCGCCAGCTGTGCGTACCAGGACCGGGCCCCTTCCGCCTCGCGCAGCCGCGTCTCCTCGCGGATCCGCGCCGCCTCCTCGTCGCCCAGTTGCACGCGCGCGGCCTCGCGGTCCGCGTCCGACATCAGCGCGATGGCCGCGAGCCCCAGCGACAGCCGCTTCAGCTCCTCCTGCTCCTTCGCGTTCTTCTCGTGGGCCGCGATGGACAGCCGGCTGTACACCTCCGTGCCCGTCATCCGCTCCAGCAGCTCCGCGCGCTCGTTCGCGTCCGCGCGCAGGAACGCCGCGAACTCCCCCTGCGCCAGCAGCGCCGAGCGCCGGAACTGGTCGAACGACAAGCCCAGCCGCTCTTGAATCGCCTGGAGCACCTCGCCCTTGGTGCGGCCGAACACCTGCCCGGAGGCCACGTCCGTCAGGCTCAGCTCCTGCGGCCGGAATCTCCCCTCCGCGCGCTCGCGCGCCCGCCACACGTTCCACCGCGCCCGGTAGCGCCGCCCGTCCTTGCCCAGGAAGTCCACCTCCGCGTGGCCCTTGCCCGCCCCGCGCCGCAGCATGCCGCGCACGTCGTAGGCCGACAGCCGCGCCTCCTCGTCCTCGTCCGCCCGGCCCACCAGCACCTTGCTGGGCCCGCCCAGCCGGGGCGTGCGGTCGAACAGCGCCAGGCACAGCGCATCCAGGAGCGTGCTCTTCCCCGCCCCCGTCGCACCGGAGATGGCGAACAGCCCCAGCCGGTCCAGCGGCGCCCGGTCCAGCTCCAGCGCGAAGTCCCCCGCGAAGCTCGTGAGGTTGCTGCCGCGAATCGCCAGAATCTTCACGACGCGTCCTCCTGCACCTGCGTGAGCAGCGCGTGGAACGACTCCAGCAACCCCGGCGACGGCGCCTCCTTGAAGTCCCGCGCGTAGCGGGCGAGGAACACGTCCTCCGGCGTGCGCTCACGCAAGGACAGCCCCGGCCGCACGTCCGCCAGCGCCCCGCCCGTGCCCGTGTAGAAGGGCGTCAGCTTCACCAGCCGCGCCGCCCGTCCCTCCAGCGCCTTCTCCACCTTGTGGCGCAGCGCCGGCTCCGGCCGGGGCAGCGACACGCAGACCTCCAGGTACGGCCGCATCGACTCCGGCGCCCCCGCCTCGCACGCGGGCAGCGCCGCCAGCAGCTCCAGCACCTCCGGCAGCGGCGCCGCGTCCCGGGCCGGCACCCGCACCATGTCCGTGGTGCGCGGCACCGACAGCGGACGCACCTGCGTGAGCGCCCCGTCCTCCAGGTCCAGCACCAGCACCTGGTGCCGGTAGTGCGCCTCCGACAGCGACAGCGGCAGCGGTGAGCCGCTGTAGCGCACGCCCTCGCGGCCCCCCACGCGCTGCGCCTTGTGCAGGTGTCCCAGCGCCGCGTACGCGACGTCCTCCGGGAACAGCTCCACCGGCAGCGCGTGCTGGTTGCCGCCAAGAATCTTCCGCTCGCTCAGCTCCGACAGCTCCGAGCCCGTCATGTAGCAATGGCCCATGGCCACCAGCGCCTGTCCGGACCTGCGCCGCCGCCGCGCGCCCTCCAGCACGTCCGAGTAGACGGAGCGCACGCCCTCCACCAGCCGGTCCCCGTCCCCGTCCGGCACCGACGGCAGGTCCGAGGGCCGCAGGTACGGCACCGCCGCCACCCACGCGCCCACCTTCCCGCGCGCGTCGTGCACCGGCACCACCAGCCGCTCCAGCTCCAGTCCGCCCCGGTGGCGCGGCAGCCCGCCCACCACGCGCACGCCCAGCGCGTGGAACAGCGGATCCGGCGCGTCCAGCCGCGCGGCGGAGTCGTGGTTGCCGCCCACCACCACCACGTCCAGCTTCGGCAGCGTGCGCCGGGCCCGCGCGATGAAGTGGTACCAGGCCGCCTGCGCCTCCGCGCTGGGGTTGGCCGTGTCGAAGATGTCCCCGGCCACCAGGAGCGCATCCACCTCCTGGGACTCCAGCGTGTCCAACAGCCACGTCAGGAACGCGGCGTGCTCCGCTTCGCGTGAGACGTCATACAGCGTGTGGCCCAGGTGCCAGTCCGACGTGTGCAGCAGGCGCATCCGGCGTTCACCCTCCCTCGTGGCCCGGTGGCGGGTGCGGGCCGGGCAGCCTCCCCCGGTCCCAACCCCGACTCCAAGCGGCGAGCCCCCGCTCCCTTACCCGCCCCCTCTGACATTGTCGAAAAAGGGCGTCATTCCGCGCGCTTGCAACCGTGGCCTGCCCAACGCGTCCCGTCCTCCCCACCCCACGCGCCACGGAGCCTGACGCGCGCGAACGACTCCACCCGTGAGGGCACACCGGCGGAGTGGGGGCGCGTGCGCCGTCCGTGCACCTGCCGCGGGTCCCCGCGCGACGGCGCCGTGCGTCCAGCGCGCGAAGGAGCGCGAGCCACGCGGGATTCCACACGTTTGCAGGCGCGCGGCGCCCCTTCCCCAGGTCCACGCACCCCATGCAGCAAGCTTGCCCGGCGCGCGGCGGTGCATCCGCGATCGGATTGTGGTTCCCGCGTCGCGAGGCCCGTGCACAATGCGCCGCCATGCTTTCCGGTGTCTTCTCCCCGCTCGGCATCCTCGCGTCCCTGCTCTTCGTGGGCGCCCTGGTCCTCGCCACGCTGTTCCAGCTCAAGCGCCGCCAGCGCGCCGCGTGGGAGGCGTTCGCGAAGGCGCACGGCCTGTCCATCGCGGAGCGCCGGATGGAGGTGCAGGGGCGCTACCAGGGGCGGCCGCTGCTGCTCGCCACGGGGAAGCGCGGCGGCGTGGGCGGCAAGAAGCGCCACACCGTGACGGTGCTGCGGCTGGACCTGGAGGGCGCGCTGCCGGCGGACCTGCTGCTGGAGCACGAGCGCCCCGAGGACAAGCTCCCCGGCGCCGCGACGCCCCGCGAGGAGTCGCTGGGCGACGCGGAGCTGGACGCGGCCTTCCAGGTGGAGGGGCTGGCCCCGGAGGCGCGCCCCATCCTGCTGGAGCCGGGCGTGCGTCAGCGCCTGCTGGGACTGAAGGGCCACCGCCGCGTGAGCATCAAGGGAGGCTGGCTCCAGGTGGAGCAGCGCGGAGTCCCGCGAGCGCCGCCGCGCTGGAGGCGTTGCTCCGCGCGCCCCACGACCTGGCCCGCGCCGTCACCGAGG
>NZ_JBKGHJ010000710.1:0-3254 GCF_046520365.1 Corallococcus sp. 4LFB | reverse complement strand
CGCTTGTCGGCGCGGACGGCGTTCGGTGGCGAGGCCACGAGCCCCCCCCCGCGAGGCTGGGACGAGAGTCGCCCGGGTGGCGAGGCCGCTCCGCGTGGCGAAGGCGCCTCGCGAGGACTTCGACGCCGAGGACACGGCTCCGGCTGCCTCACCGCACCCGGGCTTCGACCGGATCCGCGCGCTGGCCGCGCAGCGGGGCCAGCTCTCCACGGGGGCGGCCAAGAAGGTCCGCAAGCCTGCCGCGGGCGCGGGTGGCCGTGCGAAGCCCTCGAAGACGGCCGCGCCGGGGAAGAAGTCCGGCGGGTCGAAGGGCGCGGGCAAGAAGCCGGGGCGCGGAGCCCCGGGCAAGCGCAAGCGCTGAACGCGGGGCCGGGACGTCCGGCCACGCCGCCGTTCCACTCAAGGAGGCCGTGTGGGTGCTGTGCGAATCGTGGGGTTGATGCTGGCGGTGGCGGGCGGGGTGCTGCTGTTCACCGGGCTCAAGGCGCGGGACTCGCTCACCGAACGCGCCACCGAGCTCATCACCGGCCGCAACACCGAGCAGACCACGCTGTACGTCGCGGGCGGCGGCGCCGCGCTCGTGGGCGGCCTCCTGCTGGCCCTCTTCGGGGGAGGACGAGGCCGGCGTTAGGCCCCGTCCCCACCACCCGGACTACTTGTTGGCGGCCTGCGCGGCCTTGGCGCGCTTGGTGGCCTCGCCGAACTGCTTGGTCGCCTCGTTGGCCTGGGCCGTCAGCTCCTCGATGCGCTTGGCGTGCGCGGCGGCGCTGGCCTTGGCGGCGGCGACGCGCTCCGCGGCGCCCGGATCCACGACGGCCTTCTTGCCCTTCTCCGGCTTGGGCGGCATGGCGGCCTCGATGGCCTCCTGCTCGGCGGCCTGCTGCAGCGCCTTCTCGTGCTCGATGTACTTGAACATCACGATGCGCTTGTTGAGGTACGTGTTGGCCGAGTCCGGGTTGAGCGCGATGACCTGGTCATACGTCTTCAACGCGAGGTCCAGCTCCGAGGGCACCGCGGGCGCGGACATGGAGCGGGCGCCACCGCGCTGCGAGTGCACCTCCGCGATCCAGCTCAGCGCGTCGGTGTCCTTCGGGTTGATCTTCAGGCACTCCTGGAAGTACTGCTCCGCCTTCTCCAGCGGGCCGTTCTTCGCGTACATCGCCGCGACGTTGCGGTAGGCCTCCGCCTTGTCCTGGGGCGTCTTCGCGAAGTCCACCAGCTTCAGCGCGGCCTGCGCGGCCTCGTCCGTCTTGCCCGCCTGGATGAGCGCGAAGGCCTTCTTCTCCCAGACCTTCTCCTGGGTCGGGTCGATCTTCAGCGACTCGTCCAGCTCCTTCACCGCCTCCGCGTAGTTCTTGTCGGCGAGGAAGTTGGTGCCCTTGATCCGGTGCTCCTTGGCCTTCTCCGCCTTCTCGTCGGCGCAGCCAAAGGACCCGCCCAGGGTCAGCAGACCCAGCATCAAACCCACGCTACCCAGCCGCTTCATGCCCAAAGCCTTTCGTGAAGTTCCAGGGGCACGTCCCAGCCGGGGCGCCCCGCGTGGCGCGGAATATACCCGAACTCGCCTCGTGAACCCCCCGTCCTGAAGGCCCGGTCCCTCCTCGGGCGGGCCCCTCCGGCGGGGCTTCAGGAGCGGGAACGCGCGAGCAGGGAGACGAGCAGGGGCGCGCCCAGGGCGGCCGTCACCACTCCCACGGGCAATTCACGCCCCGGGAGGATCAGCCGCGCCGACGCATCGCACAACGCGAGGAACGCGGCCCCCACCACCACGGAGCCGGGCAGCAGCACGCGGCGGCTCACCCCCAGCGTCCGGCGCACGAGGTGCGGGACGATGAGTTCCACGAAGGCGATGGGGCCGCACCACGCGACGCAGGCGGCCACGCCCAGCGCCCCCAGGCCGATGGCCACCGTGCGCACGCGGCGGACGGGGACGCCCTGGGACTCCGCGTGCTCCTCGCCGGCGATGAACACCTCCAGCGCGCGGGTGAGGGCGAGCAGCCCCGCCACCGTGACGGCCGCGAACGGGGTGAGGAGCAGCACGTTCGAATAGCCCACCTGCGGCAGGTGGCCCAGGGACCAGCGCATGGCGGCCATCAGCTCCGCGGAGTCCGCGGTGAACTGCAACCCGGTGGCGAGCGCGCCCGCCGCCATGGAGCAGGCGATGCCGGCGAGCACCACGTCGTTCATCCGCACGCGGCGGCCCGCGGCGATGGCGGCCACCACCAGGCTGACGCCGAGCGCCCCCACGAAGGCCGCGGCGGTGATGAACGGCATGCCGCCCGGAGCGAGCCGGACCCCCAGGATGATGGCCACCAGCGCGCCCAGGGTGGCGCCCGCCGTGGTGCCCACGGTGCTGGGCGCGGCCAGCGGGTTCGCGAAGAGGGACTGGTACACGGCGCCCACCAGCGACAGCGTGCCGCCCACCAGCATGGCCATCAGCGTGCGGGGCACGCGCAGCTGCCAGAGGATGAAGTCCGCCGAGGCGGCGGAGAACCCCGGGCCGATGAACGGCGCCACCGCGCACGCGGCCAGGCAGACGGCCAGCAGGAGCCAGACCTTCACGGGGGGCCTCCGCTCCGGGGTAGTCCCACGAAGACGCGGTGTCCGTCCACGGACGTCGCGAGCATGCGCACGCCGAACAGCGCGCCCAGCTGCTCCCCCAGGTCGGGGGCGTCGTGGTCCCGCTCGAACGCCACGCGGCCCTGGAACAGGCCCACGACGCGGGGCGCGCGCGTGCCCGGCGCGTGGACGTGCGAGAGCACGTTGACGTCGTGGGTGACGCAGAGGATGCCGCGCCCCGCGCGCCAGAGCTGCCCCATGCGCGTGTACAGCTCCAGTTGGTGCGCGGGGTCCAGGAAGTTGGCGGGCTCGTCCAGCAGCACCAGCGGGGTCTCCTGCGCGAGCAGCCCCGCCACCGCCACGCGTTGCCGCTCGCCGCCGGACAGCTCCGTGATGGGCCGCGTGGCGAAGGACCCGGCGCCCACCTCCGAGAGCGCCTTGTGCGCCGCCGTCTCGGAGGCGCGGCGGGATTCAGGGAAGCGGTAGCGCGCGGAGACGACCTGCTCCAGCGCGGTGATGGGCTCCGCCGCTTCCAGCCGTTGGGGCAGCCACGCGAGCCGCGCCGCGCGCTCCCGGGGGGCGAGCCCCGACACGTCCTGTCCATCCACGAGCGCGTGGCCCGCGTCCGGCCGCAGCAGGCCTCCACGTGGCCGTCACGATGATGTCCGCGTCCGCTACGGCATCCGCCACGGACG
>NZ_JBKGHJ010000070.1:0-23393 GCF_046520365.1 Corallococcus sp. 4LFB | reverse complement strand
CTTCACCGTGAAGCCCGCCCCGCCCAGCACCCGCACCAGCCCGTCCGCCGCGTCCGCGCCCCAGCCGTACACCAGCACCTGCTCGCGCACCGTCACGCGCGCTCCGGCGCCGGCGTCCACGCGGGCTCCAGCGGCGCCAGCATGGGCAGGCCCGCGTCCCTCACGGGCTCGCGCATGGGCTCAGGAGCAGGCATCTCCGTCAGCTCCGCCAGGGACTGCCCCACCACCAGGGGCAGCGATTCGTCCCACTCCGGCAGGGAGAAGCCCTCCATGCCGGGACGGCGCCGCGGCGTCGCGGCTCGCCCCGGTACAGCCGCCCGATGGCCCGCCCCAGCGCGAGCTCGTCGTGCCAGCAGCGGCACCACCCGCGCCTTGCCGGACACGCTCTTCACCACGTCCAGCGTGGCCAGGCTCGCCGGCGCGGCCAGGGCCACCACCAGCACCTCCCGCAGCCCCTGCCCTTCCAGCCGCAGCGGCACCACCCGGTGCGCCTCCGCCAGCTTGCACGGAATCAGCCTCGCGAGCGACGCGTCCAGCGGCTGGGCGTCCAGGTCCACCGCCTCCACGCCGGACTGGGCCGCCAGGGCGGACAGCACCGCCTCCGCGGTGCAGAAGCGCTGGTCCACCACCACCTGCCCCAGCGCCACGCCCCACTTGCGCTGGTACGCCAGCGCCGACTGCAACTGCAACGCATCCACCACACCCCGCGCGAGCAGGATGTCCCCCAGACGCTTCTTCATCGCACGCTCTCCTCCGGCCCCCCTTCGTGCTTCGGCCGGGACGACCTGCCCACCACTCCCTCCCCTCTACGGCAGGAGGGTGTAAATTTACAGCTAAACCGGAGGAGGTGGAGCGCGGTCGGTACGGGTTGCCTGCTCGGACCCAGAAGGCGCCGTGCGGCCACTTCTTCCTGAGGTTTCTTCGTTCTTCAACGAACCCCGCCCCAATCCTTGAAGGGGGGACGACAAAGCGGACGTTCACCGGAAGACCCGAGGGTGGCCGGGTGTCGCAGACGTCCCTAGCCTGTACGCATGGGTGACGCGTGCCTGAGAGAGTTCGTGCGGATGCTCCGCGCGCGCCGTGCTGCTCCCGGGGGGCTCGCGGGGGTGGACGCGGAGATGGCGGGGCTCCAGCTGGAGCCGTCCAGCCTCAAGCCCTACCTGCACTTCGTGCCGGGCCGCTACACGCGCAACCTCATCCACCGCGACGAGGGAATGGAGCTCATCGTCAACTGCTGGTCTCCGGGGGCGGTCTCGCCCGTCCACGACCATGACGGCCAGGAGTGCTGGTTCAGCGTCCAGCGCGGCCAGTTCCTCCTGGAGAACTACCCGCTGCTGGAGGGTGGGACGGAGCCCGGCCTGGCGCGGCTGGGGGCCGCGGCGCGGGTGGGCCCGGTGGGCGCCGGGCACGTGGACTTCCGAGACCCGGGCGCCTCCATCCACCGCGTGAGCCTGGCCGGCAACGCCCCGGGCATCACGCTGCACGTCTACGCCGGCCCGGTGGCCCGCTGCCTCGTGTTCGACCCTCGCCGCCACCGCTGCGCGGCGCACTCGCTGCGCTACCACAGCATCTTCGGGCGGCCGGTGCGGCCCGACGAGGGCCGCGTCTCCGTCCCCCTGCACGTCTGACGCGGGCTACCAGCGCACGTCCGGCACGGGCGCGTACAGCATGCGCCCCTCCGCGCCCTGCCCCGTGAGGCCCAGCTTCGCGCCCACGCGGTACACGGCCCGCACCTGCTCCAGCACCTGGGACGACATGACGGCCTGGCTCCCGGCGGCCTCGTCGTCGCTGTTGTCCGCCTCGTGCTTGCCCAGCAGCTCCGACAGCACCTGCCCGGTGGGCCGGGGGCGCGGGAAGACGACGATGCGGACCGGCGCGTCCTTCTCCAGCTTCGCGGCCTCCTTCGCCAGCTCCAGCGCCTTCGGGTAGCCGCCGAGCGCGTCCACCAGCCCGCGCTCCAGCGCGTCCTCGCCCGTCCATACGCGCCCCCTGGCCACGGACTGGAGCTGCTCCAGCGGCATGTTCCGGGCCTGGGCGGCGCGGCTGGTGAAGTCCAGGTAGATGGTGTCCAGCTCGGACTCCAGCTGCGCGCGCTGCTCGGGGGTGAACTCCTGGTCGGAGCTGGCGAAGGTGGCGTTCTTCCCGAAGGCGATGGTGTCGAAGTTCACGCCCAGCTTCGCCCACAGCTCCGACGTGACGAACTTGCCGTTGTACACGCCGATGCTCCCCGTCAGCGTGCCCGGTTGCGCGACGATTTTGTCCCCGGCCATGGCCACGAAGTAGCCGCCGCTGGCCGCGTACGTGCCCATGGAGACGATGACGGGCTTGCCCGCCTCGCGCGCGCGCTGCACCTCGCGGCGGATGGTGTCGCTGGCGGAGTAGCTGCCGCCCGGGCTGTCCACGCGGAAGAGGATGGCCTTCACGGACGGGTCCTCCACCGCCTTGCGGAAGGCGGCCGCCACCGTGTCGCCGCCCATCACCTGGCCGCCGGAGAGCGGGTTGGACTGGCTCTTGCCGCGCAGCACCTCCCCCACGCCGTAGATGAGCGCGATGGTGGGGCCCGTCTGGTTCGGCCGGCCCGCGCGCTCCAGGTACTTGTCCACGTAGAGCAGCTGCGCGCCCTCACCGGCCTGCTGCTTGAGCTCGTCGTGGATCTCATCGCGGTAGCGCAGCCCGTCCACCAGCTTCGCGTCCACGGCCGCCTGGCCCATGAAGGGCGCGCGGTCGATGAGGGCGCGCACCTCGTCCTCGGACAGCTTGCGGCCCTCCGCCACGCCCTTCACCACCTGGCGGAAGAGGCTCTGGCCATACGCCTCCGTGGCCTCGCGCTGGTGGGGGCCGTAGGACGTGTCGGTGAAGGTGTTGACGGCGTTCTTGTACTCGGCGCGCTTGCCGAACTCCGGCTTCACGCCGAACTTCGCGAAGGCGTCGCGAGCGAAGGGCGTCTCCATCACCAGGCCGGTGAGCCCCACGTCGCCGGAGGGCTGGATGTAGACGGCGTCGAAGGCGCTGGCCAGGTAGTAGGCGCCGGTGCCGTTGCCCGCCTCGCCGAAGCCGTCCGCGTACGCCACCGCCCGCTTGCCTGACGCGCGGAAGGCCTTCACCGCGTCCCGCAGCTCCTGCACCTGCGCGGCGCTGCCCGGCTGCCCGATGCGCACCACCAGCGACTTCACCCGGGGGTCCGTGCGGGCCTTCTCCAGCCCCTCCACCACGTCCCGCAGCGACGTGGGCTCCTCGCCGAAGGCGCCCGCCAGGGACGTGTCCAGCGTGTACTCCGGCAGCGGCTGCTGCAGGTCCAGCTCCAGCACCAGGTTGGACGGCACGCCGGGCTTGCTCGACGCCGCGAGCATCAACAGCCCCACCACACCCACCACGAAGAGGATGGACAGCGCCCCGATGAAGGCCAGCGCGCCAATGAAGAAGCGTTTCATCCGGAAGGACTCCTGATGTCGACGTGCCCGAGGGACGGGCCCCGACCTTCAAACGGCCTACCATCAACGCGCGCGCCCGACGACGCTTGCGTGCGGTGCGGTGGCGGGCGGCGGACGGGGAGCCAGGGCCCGCCTGTCCTGGTGGCCGGGGGGCGGGCCGGCGCCCGGGCCAGCGCGAGCGCCGCCGCGGTGCACACCGTCCCTCCAGGAACCAGGGGCATCCGAGCGTGGACCCACGGGCGGCAGGCGGGCGCCCGCGCGCTTCTTCTTTTCGGCCCCGGGAGGCATGGGATGCGGAAGCGACGGTTGGGCAACTCCGACATGGACCTCACCGCCCTGGGGTTCGGCGCGTGGGCCATTGGCGGGGGCGGCTGGGCGTTCGCCTGGGGCGCGCAGGACGACGCGCGGTCCATTGAAGCCATCCAGCGCGCGCTGGACTCGGGCATCAACTGGATAGACACGGCGGCGGTGTATGGGTTGGGGCACTCCGAGGAGGTGGTCGCGAAGGCGCTGGAGGGCCGGAGCACGCGGCCGTATGTCTTCACCAAGTGCGGCATGGTCTGGGATGAGCACGGCAAGGTCCGCCGCGGGCTCAGGGCGGACTCGGTGCGCAAGGAGTGCGAGGCGTCCCTGCGCCGGCTGAAGGTGGATGCCATTGATTTGTATCAGGTGCACTGGCCGGTGGAGGCCGGGGCGGAGCTTGAAGAGGGGTGGACGGCGCTGGCGGAGCTGCAACGGCAGGGCAAGGTGCGCTGGCTGGGCGTGTCCAACTTCGATGTCTCGCAGCTGGAGCGGGTGCGACGCATTGCCCCGGTGACGTCGTTGCAGCCGCCGTATTCGCTCATCCACCGGGACATCGAGGACGACCTGCTGCCCTACTGCCAGACGCAGCGAATCGGGGTGATTGTGTCTTCACCCATGGCGTCCGGACTGCTGACCGGGGCGATGACCCGCGAGCGCATCCAGGCGATGCCGGACGACGACTGGCGCCGCCGCAGCGCGGACTTCCAGGAGCCGAAGCTGTCGCATCACCTGATGCTGGTGGAGCGCCTGCGCGAGGTGGGCGCGCGGCACGGGCGTTCCCCGGCGGAGGTGGCGCTCGCCTGGACGCTGCGGGAGCCGGCCGTCACCGCCGCCATCGTCGGGGCGCGCAGTGGGGTGCAGGTGGATGGGTTCATCCAGGCGGTGGACTTCCGGCTCACGTCCGAGGAGGTCCGCGAGGTGGAGGAGGCGCTGGGGTCCGGCTCCGCGATGGCGTCCGGGGGCATCTACACCTGAGCCGGGCGGCGCATGGAGGGCTCAGCTCTCCCCTGGGTCGTCCATGCGCTCTTCCAGGACGTCGATGCGCTTACGGTCGGAAGCCTGGGCATCCGCGAGGTGGTTCAGGGCGCGGCTCATCTGGCTGAAGATCTTCGTCTGGTTGAGTTTGACCCCGTCGACCTCTTTCGCAAGCGTCGAAAGGTGCGTGACGAACTCCCCCATGTTGTCACGGAACGCATCCATTTCCTGTGAGAGGACGCGGAGTTGATGCGCCATGACCTGGCTCCTCTTGAAGAGGACCCGGCACTTCATGTCGACCACCTGCAAGGCCTTCTGCGTCCGCGAGTACTGCTCCTTCGATTCTTCCTGTAATTCGCGGAGCTCCGAGAGCATCTGCAGCATCAGGTCCCCGCCCATCGCCTTCGCCATTCCGTTCCCTCCCTGGTGATGCGCGAGTCTCCTACCAACCCATCCTGACATCGGATCCGCGCCAGGATAGCTGACAACCCGTGAGGTTGGAAGCGCGGGACAGGACCTGGGACGGTCCACCCTCCCCTCCTCCGTGGACGCCTGCCCGGAGGGCACGGGATGTTTCGGGATGGTAGGGCCCGGTGGCGCGGTTAGAAGCCCCGTGCCCATTCCTTCGCACCCGAGGACCGCATGACGCGTCGTACCCCGCTCGCCCTGCTGGCCGTCCTGCTCGTGGCGGCCCCGCCTGTGTGGGCCGCTCCGGCTCCCCTCCCGAAGCCCGCTGCCTCCCCGGCCGCGCGCGCGCCCTCGAAGCCTGCCTCCCTGTCCCCCGTCGCGAGCGTGGAGGGCATCACCGAATACCGCCTGCCCAATGGCCTGCGCGTCCTGCTCTTCCCGGACCCCACCAAGGCCACCGTCACCGTCAACGTCACCTACCTCGTGGGCAGCAAGCACGAAGGCTACGGCGAGACGGGCATGGCGCACCTGCTCGAACACCTGATGTTCAAGGGCACGCCCACCACCCCCAACGTGCCCCAGGCCCTCACCGAACGCGGCGCGCGCCCCAACGGCACCACCTGGCTGGACCGCACGAACTACTACGAGACCCTGCCCGCGTCGGACGACAACCTGTCCTGGGCCCTCGCCTTCGAGGCGGACCGCATGGTCCACAGCTTCATCGCGCGCAAGGACCTGGACAGCGAGATGACCGTCGTGCGCAACGAGTTCGAGTCCGGCGAGAACGACCCGCGCGGCATCCTCTTCAAGCGCACCATGAGCGCCGCGTACCTCTGGCACAACTACGGCAAGGCCACCATCGGCGCCAAGGCGGACCTGGAGCACGTGCCCATCGACCGGCTCCAGGCCTTCTACCGGCGCTACTACCGCCCCGACAACGCGACGCTCGTCATCGCCGGACGCTTCCAGCCGGAGAAGGCCCTGGCGCTCGTGCAGTCCACCTTCGGCAAGCTCCAGAAGCCCGCGGAGCCCGTGCCCCTCACGTACACCCAGGAGCCCACCCAGGACGGCGAGCGCGAGGTGACGCTGCGCCGCGTGGGCGACAACCAGCTGCTCTCCAGCGTCTACCACGTGCCCGAAGGCGCCCACCCGGACTTCGCCGCCATCGACGTGCTCACCCAGGTGCTGGGCGACGTGCCGTCGGGCCGCCTCTACAAGGCGCTCGTGGAGACGAAGAAGGCGTCGCGCGCGGGCGCGTTCAACTTCCAGCTGCGCGACCCGGGCGTCATCGGCTTCAGCGCGGAGGCCCGGCAGGACCAACCCCTGGGCCCCGTGCGCGAAGGCCTGCTCAAGACCGTGGAGGAGTCCGCCAAGACGCCCTTCACCGACGAGGAGGTGAACCGCGCGAAGACGAACCTCGCGAAGCAGACGGAGCTCCTGCTCAACAACTCCGAGCGCGCCGCCATCCTCCTGTCCGAGTGGGCCGCCGTGGGCGACTGGCGCCTGCTCTTCCTGCACCGCGACCGCATCGAGGCCGTCACGCCCGCGGACGTCACCCGCGTGGCCGCCGCGTACCTCAAGGCCTCCAACCGCACCCTGGGCAGCTTCCTGCCCACGCCCAAGCCGGACCGCTCGGAGCTGCCGCCCCCGGTGGACGTGGCGAAGATGGTGGACGGCTACCAGGGCAAGGCGCTCGTCGCGCAGGGCGAGGCCTTCGACCCCTCCCCCGCCAACATCGAGTCGCGCGTGCAGCGCGGTGAGCTGGCCTCCGGCGTGAAGTACGCGCTCTTGCCCAAGAAGACGCGCGGCGAGATGGTCAACCTCACGCTGGACCTGCACTGGGGCACCGCGGAGGCCGTGAACGGCAAGCTGCCCGCCGCCTCCTACGCCGGCGGCATGCTGATGCGCGGCACGAAGAAGCACACCCGCCAGCAGTTGCAGGACGCGTTCGACAAGCTCAAGGCCCGCGTGGGCGTGGACGGCGGCGCGACGGGCGCCAGCGTCGGCATCGAGTGCCCGCGCGCGAGCCTCCCGGAGGTCCTCAAGCTGGTGGCGGAGGTGCTGCGCGAGCCCGCCTTCGACGCGAAGGAGTTCGCGCTCCTCAAGCAGGAGCGGCTGGCCTCGCTGGAGTCGCAGCGCAGCGAACCGCAGGCCCAGGGCAGCATCGCGTTCTGGCGCGTGCTGAACGCGCACTATCCCAAGGGCCACCCGCTCTACGTGCCCACCCTGGACGAGCGCCTGGCCGACGCGAAGGCCGTCACGCTGGAGCAGGCGCGCGACTTCCACCGCCAGTTCTACGGCGCCTCGCGCGGGGAGCTCGCGGTGGTGGGGGACTTCGACGTGAAGGAGCTCACCTCGCTCGCGGGCACCCTGCTCGACGGCTGGAAGAGCCCAGCCCCCTACGCGCGTGTGGCCCGGACGTACCAGCCCGTGGCCCCGAAGTCCGTGGTGCTGGAGACGCCGGACAAGGCCAACGCGTACTTCCTCGCGGGACAGTTGCTCCAGATTCGCGACGACGACGCGGACTGGCCCGGCATGATGATGGGCAACTTCCTCCTGGGCGGCGGCTTCCTCAACTCGCGGCTGGCCACGCGCGTGCGCCAGCAGGACGGCCTGTCCTATGGCGTGGGCAGCAGCCTGTCCGCCGAGGAGCTGGACACCGTGGGCTGGTTCGTCACCTACGCCATCTACGCGCCGCAGAATGCCCGGAAGCTGGAGGCCGCCATGCGCGAGGAGATCACCCGCGCCGTGCAGAAGGGCTTCACGCCGCAGGAGCTGGACAAGGCGCGCGCGGGCCTCCTGGAGTACCGCCAGTCCGCTCGCGCGCAGGACGGAAACCTGGCGCGGCAGCTGTCCAACGGCCTGTACTACGGGCGCACGCTCGCGTTCGACGCGGCCGTGGAGGCGAAGCTCCAGAAGCTGACCGCCGAGGACGTGCGCAAGGCCCTGTCCAAGCACCTGGACTTCAGCAAGGCCACCCTCGTGCGCGCGGGTGACTTCGCGGGCGCGTCCAAGCAGCAGGCTCCGGCCAAGGCGAGCGCGGCGCCGTAGGCACCATGTCTGTCATTGGGCGGGCGCGGTAGAGTCCGCGCCATGCCCGTGCAACTGGTGGAAGGCGACCTGCTGGACCAGCCGGTGGACGCCATCGTCAACGCGTGGAACCGGAACATCATCCCCTGGTGGCTGCTGTTGCCCCAGGGGGTGTCCGGGGCCATCAAGCGCCGGGGCGGCACGGCCCCGTTCCGTGAGCTGGCTCGGGTGGGGCCCATGCCCCTGGGCTCGGCGGTGGTGACCGGGCCGGGGCGCCTTCCCTTCAAAGGCATCATCCACGTCGCCGGCATCAACATGCTCTGGCGCGCGTCCGCGCGGTCCATCCAGGACTCGGTGCGAAACGCGCTGGCGCGGGCCGGGGAGCAGGCTTTTCGCTCCGTGGCGTTCCCCCTCATCGGCGCGGGCTCCGGGAGCTTCAACGAGGAC
Source organism: Corallococcus sp. 4LFB (assembly GCF_046520365.1). Classification (NCBI taxonomy): domain Bacteria; kingdom Pseudomonadati; phylum Myxococcota; class Myxococcia; order Myxococcales; family Myxococcaceae; genus Corallococcus; species Corallococcus sp. 4LFB. Next base: position 14,799 of record NZ_JBKGHJ010000070.1, on the reverse strand, counting down.
CGCGCGCTGGAGCTGATGCGCGAGGCCCTGGGGGACGCCCCCGCTTTCGACGTGCGCGTGGTGCGCTTCCGCCGTTAGACGGAGCGCACCTCTTCACGCGGAAGCGAGGGTGACATGATCGACCTGTATACGTGGGGCACGCCGAACGGCTTCAAGGTGTCCGTGGCGCTGGAGGAGCTGGGGCTGCCGTACACCGTGCACGCGCTGGACATCTCCACCGGCGTGCAGAAAGAGCCCGCGTTCCTGGCCATCAACCCCAACGGCCGCATCCCCGCCATCGTGGACCGCGCGGAGGGGGACTTCGCCGTCTTCGAGTCCGGCGCCATCCTCATCTATCTGGCGGAGAAGACGGGCCGGCTGATGCCCACGGACGCGAAGGGCCGCTCGCGCGTCATGCAGTGGCTGATGTTCCAGATGGCCGGCGTGGGCCCCATGCAGGGGCAGGCCAACGTCTTCTTCCGCTACTTCCCGGAGAAGCTCCAGCCCGCCATCGACCGGTACCAGAACGAGACGCGCCGCCTCTACACGGTGCTGGAGGGCCGGCTGAAGGACCACGAGTACCTGGCCGGGGACTACAGCATCGCGGACATCGCGAACTGGGCGTGGGTGCGCTCGCACGACTGGGCCGGCGTGTCCCTGGACGGCCTGCCCGGGGTGCAGCGGTGGCTGGCCGCCATCGAGAACCGTCCCGCCGCGCAGCGCGGACTGGACGTGCCCACGCCGCGCAAGCAGGAGGACGCACGGACCGCCGCGCAGCGCATCGAGGGGGCTCGCGCCCTCATCCAGCGCTGAAGCGCCCTCCCCTCTCCCCTGCCCTGTCGCACGGACCCGGACATCCAGCCCGGGCGTGCGCATGATGGGGTCGTTCGAGGCTCCCGGGCCGGCCGGTGTGGCCCCCTTCCGGGAGCACGGGGAGTGGATGCCATGGAAGTGGTGCGGAGCCTGGGCCGGTGGGCCGGACTGTGTCTGGCATTGGGACTGTGGGGCGCGTGCACGCCGAGCAGTGGCGGCGCCGTGCGCGCGTCGCGGGACAACGTGGCGCCGGACGGCTGCGCGCCGGCCACGTGCTCGCAGGCGATGGTGGCCTGTGGCCGGACGCCGGATGGATGCGGCGGCTTCATCGACTGCGGCGACTGTCAGGCCGGCACGTGCAGGGAGGGCCGCTGCGTGGCGCCGCCCGTGCCCGTCGAGCCGAAGAAGGAGCCTGATGGCCCCATCAGCACCTGCACCCCCGGGTGCAAACCCAACGAGTCCTGCGTGGACGACCGCTGCGTCTGTCAGCGCGCGACGTGCTCCTCGCTGGGGCTGAGGTGCGGCACCGCGGACGACGGCTGCGGCGGCGTGGTCCAGTGCGGCGCGTGCGTCCCCGCGTGCCGGCCGGACGAGCTGGAGTGCTGCGGCGCGTGCATCCCGAAGTCCGAGGGGCGCTGCCCGGACAACGTGCACTGCCCCAGCCAGTCGAACCCCCTCCCCACCCGCTGACGCCGCGCGGTTCCGGGCCCTCGGTGAAGGGCCCGGAATCCGGAATGTCAGACCCCCCCGCTATACCTTCCCCCGTCGCGCACACGGGCGGTCCGCCGGCCTCGCTGGTTCGAGTCCGAAAACCCCATGCGCCCTCACCGCCTGGGCAGGCGTTGGCCCCCGTGTGTGCGACGCCATGTGAAGGCACGAGGGACGGGGGACTCGTGCTGGCAGGTCCCATGGATGCCATCGCCGTCGAGGGCCAGAGACGCCACCGGTGTGTCCGGCGCGCCCTTGACGGATCCACGATGACCGGTGCGCGCGAGGCGGGCGGCGTAGTTACCCCTCCCACCGTCCGCCTCGCGTGCTCCCGAACTTGTCGGGCATGTCTGTGATTGGGCCCAGGGCCCGGGCAGGTGGGGAGCCAGCCGGGTGGACGGTGTCTCCATGCCCCGGCTTGCCACGGACGCGGCCGGGCGTGATACCCCCCGGGACGCGATGGAACTCCGATACGACATCGTCGTGGTGGGGCTGGGCCACGCGGGCTGCGAGGCGGCGCTCGCGTGCGCGCGCATGGGCCTGTCCACCCTGGGCGTGACGCTCAAGCGCGAGCGCGCCGCCGTGATGAGCTGCAACCCCGCCGTGGGCGGCACCGCCAAGGGTCACCTGGTGCGGGAGCTGGACGCGCTCGGGGGCCAGATGGGGCGCGCGGCGGACCTCGCGGGCACGCACGTCAAGACGCTCAATCCCTCCAAGGGCCCCGCCGTGCAGGCCACGCGCGTCCTCTGCGACCGCGACGCCTACGCCGCCGGCATGCAGGCCGTCCTCTTCACCCAGCCGAACCTCACCGTGCGCGAGGGCGAAGTGGCCGCCGTCGTCGCGGAGGAGGGGAGGGTGAAGGGGGTCGTGCTGGGGGACGGCACGCAGGTGGTGGCCCGCGCGGTGCTCCTCACCACCGGCACCTTCCTGCGCGCGCTCATGCACGTGGGCGAGCAGAAGGAGGTCGGCGGCCGGCTGGGGGACGAAGCCGCGCGCGGCCTGTCGGAGTCGCTGCACGCGCTGGGCTTCACGCTGGGCCGCTTCAAGACGGGCACGCCCGCGCGCCTGTCCCGGGACAGCATCGACTGGGACGCCGTCACGCCGCAGCCGGGGGACACCGGGGTGCGGCCGTTCTCCTGGCGCACGCGGATGGAAGAGGGCCTGCCGTTCCCGCGTCAGCCCGCCGTGATGTGCGGCCTCACCGCGACGACGGACGCGACGCACCGGCTCCTGCGCGACAACCTGCACCGCTCGCCGCTGTTCCAGGGGGACATCGTGGGGCGGGGGCCCCGGTACTGCCCGTCGCTGGAGGACAAGGTGGTGCGCTTCGCCGCGCGCGAACGGCACCAGGTGTTCCTCGAACCGGAGGGGCCCACGTCGCCGCTCGTGTACCCGGCGGGCCTGTCCACCAGCATGCCCGCGGACGTGCAGTTGGATTTCCTGCGCACCATCCCCGGCCTGTCCCGCGTGGAGGTGGTCCGCTACGGCTACGCGGTGGAGTACGACTACGCGCCGCCCACGCAGCTGCACCCCACGCTGGAGACGAAGGCCGTCGCGGGCCTGTACTTCGCGGGCCAGCTCAACGGCACCTCCGGCTACGAGGAGGCCGCCTTCCAGGGGCTGTGGGCCGGCATCCAGGCGGCGCTCGCGGTGAAGGGCGAACCGGCGCTCGCCGTGGGCCGCGACGAGGCGCACGGCGCGGTGCTCGTGGATGACCTGGTGACGAAGGGCGTGGACGAACCGTTCCGCATGTTCACCAGCCGCTCCGAGCACCGGCTCCGCTTGCGCGAGGGCAACGCGGACCTGCGGCTCGCGCGTCACGGGCATCGCGTGGGGCTCTTGCCGAAGGAGGCCCTGGAGCGCGCCGAAGCGCGGGCCCACGCGGTGACGGCGGAGGTGGCGCGGCTCAAGCGCACCGGACTGGCCCTGCGGCTCAAGCGCCCGGAGGTGACGTACGCGCAGCTGGCGCAGGAGCGCGAGGACTTCCCGGCGCTCACCTCCGATGTCTCGGAGGAGGTGGAGGTGGAGGTGAAGTACGAGGGCTATATCGCCCAGGCCGCCCGGGCCGCGGCGCGCGAGGCGGAGGCGACCGACCGCTGGCGCATCCCGGACGCGTTCCGCTTCACGGACGTGCGCGGCCTGGGGACGGAGGCGGTGGAGAAGCTGTCCGCGCACCGGCCCGGGACGGTGGGGCAGGCGCGGCGGATTCCGGGCCTGACGCCGGCCGCGGTGTCGCTGCTCCTGGTCGCGCTCAAGCGCGGGCAGGGGCCGTCAAGTGATCAGGAACAGGGCTGTGGATAACGTGTGGACAATTCTGGGGATGAATTTCTCCTGAGTGATTCCAAGGACTTGAAGGGCCCTTCGGGGTGGAGGTGTTGTGGATAACGCGCGGTTCGCAGATCAGCTGGCAGCCGGATGCAGTGCGTTGGGCGTGACGGTGGGGCCGGACGTGGGCCCCAGCTCCAGCGGCTGATGGCGGAGCTCCTGAAGTGGAACGCGAAGGTGAACCTCACGGCCATCACCGCGCCGGAGGAGGTGCTGGAGAAGCACTTCCTGGACTCGCTGGCGGTGCTGCCGGAGGTGACGGGCGCGACGTCGCTGCTGGATTTGGGCGCGGGCGCGGGCTTCCCGGGGCTGCCGCTCCGGCTGGCGCTTCCGGGCCTGGGCGTGACGCTGGTGGACACGGTGGGCAAGAAGATCGCGTTCATCAAGGCCGCCGCCGCCAGCCTGGGGCTCACCGGCGTGCGCGGGCTGCACGCTCGGGCGGAAGGGAAGCCGGAGACGGAGGGGATCCCGCGCGCGCAGGTGCTCATCGCGCGCGCGTTCATGGACCTGCCGGACTGGCTGGGGCTGGCGCCCGCGTACGTGGAGGAGGGCGGGCGCGTGGTGGCGATGCTGGGCAAGGCGCAGACGGACGCGGAGCTCCAGGCGCGCGCGGCGGAGCGGAACCTGCGCGTGGTGTCCGCTCGGGCGTACCGGCTCCCGTTCTCCGGCGCCGAGCGTCAGGTCGCGGTGTTCACGAAGGGGTAGGGGAGGGGGCTCGAGCCTCCATCCCGTTTCGAGGGGGCGGGGTCCAGCGCGAGCCCGCTTCCGAGAATGCCGAGCCTGCTTCAGCGCCCGGTGACGAGCCTGGAACGGTGACGCGGATCCGCGTCACGGCGTGATCCGAAGAGACCACCCTGCCTGGCCGCCCCGGCAGCGGCGCACCCCACGAACTGGTCCGACAGTCGGACCAGTTGGGGCGGCGCCGGGCAGGAGGGGGACCGCGTCGCGTGCGAGGTCCGGGACGCATGGGGCCCGTGCCCCGGCTGGGGTGATGGCCTGACGTGGCGCCGCGTGACGGACTCCTCCCGCGGCCCCGGGCGCGCAGCGCTCGCGCGCTTCCTTCGCAGCCGCCGTGAGCGCGTGCGGCCGGAGGACGTGGGGCTTCCCTCCGGTTCGCGACGGCACTGGCCCGCCTCGCCGACGTGGGCGTCCGTGGGTACACGTGGCTGGAGCAGGGGAGGGACCTCCACGTCTCGGGCCGCTGCTGGAGCGCCTGGTGGTCGCGCTCCGGCTCACGCCGACGGAGCGCCTGCACCTCTTCGAACTGGCGCATGGCCGGCCCGCGCCCAGGGCCGTGAGCGCACCGGATTCAGTCAGCGGCGCGCTTCAACGGCTCCTCGACGCGCATCCCTTTCCGGCGCGGGTCTCCACGCGGCGCTGGGACCTCATCGCGTGGAACGCGGCGGCGACGGTCCTCTACCCGGACCTGGAACGGCCCGCTCCGGAGGGGGCACCTCCCTCTGGGAGCTGTTCATGAATCCGGACCGTCGCGCGAGCATGCCGACGTGGGCGCAGGCGGTGCGCCGGGCCGTGGCGGGGTTCCGGCTGGACGCCGCGAGAGCCGCGGACCGCTCCGGGTTCGACGCGCTGGTGGAGAAGCTCCAGGCCGCGAGCCCGGAGTTCGCGCGCCCCTGGAGCGAGCACGACGTGGTGGAGACCCCCTCCATGTTGAAGGTGATTGAACGTCACGCTCACGTACTCGGAGCCGGACGGGCGGGAGCTGCGCGTGTCCTTCCATTCGCCGCGTCCCGGGCCCCACCTGGAGCGCGCGCGGAAGCTGTTTCCGCGGCCGTGAGTCACCCGGTCATGCCCGGGGGTGGCGCCGGATCCGCGGGGCGGCGTTCGACAGGGGTTCGAACACCGCCGCGTTCAAGACGGAGCGGGGACGTGGTGGCGAAGCCCTGGTTCCATCGCGCGCCGCGCGTCACGGGTTGAAGCGAACGCCGGTCCACGCCTCGCTCGCGGTCCACAGCCGGTCGGCCCGCTTCGGATCCACGGCGAAGTCCTTCACCCCGCGCCGGACGGTGGCGTCGGGGGGCGCCATCACGGCGATGTCGACGTTCTCGCAATAGACGCCACCCTTGCCCTCGAGCTGGGGACTGGTCGCGCACCAGACGGTGGTCGCGGCGCCCTGCTCGGGGGTCTTCAGCGGTTCGATCTTGTGGGAGTTCTCGATGGAGGCGCGGACCTCTTCCTCGGGCATGGACCGGACCAGCTCCGTCAGGATGCCGCCGGGGTGCACGGCGAACGCGCGCACGCGGTGGGCCTCGCCGCGCGCATCGAGCCCGACGGCGAAGAGGATGTTCGCGGTCTTCGACTGCCCGTAGGCGACCCACGGGTCGTAGGGGCGCTGCTGGAAGAAGGGGTCCTCGAAGTCGACGCCGGAGAAGAAGTGGCCGCGCGACGACAGGCACACCACGCGCGCGCCGTTCGCCTGCTTCAGCGCGGGCCAGAGCCGGGCGGTGAGCTGGAAGTGGCCCAGGTGGTTGGTGGCGAACTGGGATTCGAACCCGCGCGCGTCGCGGCGGAGCGGTCCGGCCATGACGCCCGCGTTGTTGATGAGCAGGTGCAGGGACCGGCCGGACGCGAGGAAGCGCGAGGCGAACGCATCAACGGAAGCCGGGTCGATGAGGTCGAGCTGCTCCAGCTCCACGCGCTCCCATCCGGCGAGCGCGGCGCGGGCCTTGTCGGGAGTCCGGGCGGGGACGATGACGGTGGCACCGGCGGCCTGGAGCGCGCGGGTGGTCTCCAGGCCGATGCCCGCGTAGCCGCCGGTCACGATGGCGACCGTGCCATCCAGCCGGGTGTTGCCCAGCACCTCGCGAGCGGTGGTGGTCGCGCCGAAGCCGGAGTTCAGGGGCTGCTGTTTCGTGAGCATGGACCCATGGTGCAGGCCCGAGCACCGCGCGAAAAGAGCGTCCACTCATCTGATGTGTGGCACCACTCGGATGCGGTTTTTCGGAAGGGGAGGGCAGCGCATGGACACGGTGAAGCTGCGGGTCGCGAGGCCGACCACGGACCTGGACGCGGTGGTGCGCTTCTACCGGGACGGGCTGGGCTTCGAGGTGCTCGGAGGGTTCGAGGACCACGCCGGGTTCGACGGCGTGATGCTCGGGCATCCGGGTGCGCCGTATCACCTGGAGTTCACGGTGGAGCGCGGACACGCAGCGCCGCGTTCCCCGTCCGAGGACCACCTCCTGGTGTTCTACGTGCCGGACCCGGAAGCGTGGTCCGCGAGGGTCCACCGCATGGAGGCCGCCGGCTTCGCGCCGGTGCCGTCGCGCAATCCGTACTGGGACGCGAACGGAAGGACCTTCGAGGATCCGGACGGCTACCGCGTCGTGCTTCAGCGAGCCGCCTGGTCACGCTGAGGCAGGTCCGCGGCGGCGCGTGTTCCACGTGGAACGTCCACGGCAGGGTTCGCGCAACGCGAGCCTGTCGGTGGACGGAGTTCCGAGGTCCGCGAGTCGGTGCTCACGAGGCCCCACGTTCCACGTGGAACGGTGCTCGGCGCGGCCACTGGATGAAGTGAAGCGCAGGGGTTGGGATCCAAGCTCGGGGCAGGAGCATGAGCGGGACGCGCCATGTTCCACGTGGAACGGTTCCCCGGCGCGGCCTCTGGATGAAGCGAAGCGCTGGAGGTGGGGCAGGGGACACGCCTCGCCGTGAACCGCACTGCCGACGCCGGATGCGTGAAGCAGAGGCCGCGGCGATAGATCCACGCGTCCCCTTCGTTGTGCGGAACCTCCGGCTTCGTCCCGTGATGAAGCCCCACGTTGATGGGGCACGTGGATGGCTGGCCATGTTCCACGTGGAACACGCGGCGCCGGAAGGTCCGGTCGGTGGAGCCCAGCGCTGATTCACCGGGAGCTTGAAGGTGCCTTCCCTGGTGGAGGCTGAGAGCCGGTGCGCGAAGGAGGAGGCTCGCACCGTTGTTCCGGCGTGGTCCGGTGGTTGGAACCTCCTTCCTGTGCATGGGCATGACGGTGCGTTTCACGCCGCACCTCCGAACCCACGCACGAGCGTGAAGTCCGCGGGCCGGATCCGATGACGGGAAGCAGGTGCTGAAGGACAGGCCTCCATGGAGAGCAAGGGCCGCCCGGCCGAACCGTGTTCCACGTGGAACACGGCCGGCCTCCGGTCCGCACGGAGCCCCTGGTCGAAGAACCCGCGAGCAAGTGCAGCGGCACTCAGCTGTTCGACGTGGTGGTGGAGGTGCCCGGCTTGAAGCGCTTGATGAAGCGCAGGGCAGGGGACCTGGCGCGCATCCGGTCCCGCATGTTCCACGTGGAACACGCCGCAAGGAGGGGCTCCGCTGGTCGCTCGGACTCCGGCCTTCAGCGTGAGGGCTGGCATGCTGGATGCGTTCCCTGGAGGTGGCCGGGGGACTTCGTGGAGGGTCGCGCAGCAGGCATTCACCGCACCCGTGCGGGGACTCGCGTGCAGCGGATCCGCGTGCTGTTCGTCGCGTGGGTTGTTGCGTGCGGATGCGAAGCGAAGATGGGTGGAAGGAAGCGCCAGGTCGGCTGCTCCTTCCCCAACCGTCATGTGGAGCTGCTGTGTCGCGGATGCGGCTCCGGCACCTGTTCCACGTGGAACGTCCCGGCTTCGATGCGCGGCGGATGACGAGCACAGCCGCTTCAAGCACTGACCGTTCCGCGCAACGAGGTCATGTGGATGCGTGGCTCTGCTCCGCTTGAAGCCTCATGTCTGGCGCAGCACCGCGGACACCCGCAGCGCCGGAGAATGGAGACCGCTCCCCGGTTCGGGGTGCTTGAAGAAGCCCGCGTGTTCCATGGGATCCGCCTGCCCTGGCCGCGGTGTCTTCAGCGGGCATGGCGCTGAGAAACCGCATGCGTGTTCCACGTGGAACCTCCACTTGAGGGCCGGCTCGCGGATGAGGCCGTTCCCACGAAGTGCGGACCGTTCTTTTGAAGCGCTGTGCGGCAACGACTTGAGCGCGTTCCATGGGGCACGTCCCGCACCGGATCCGTGGCTTGAGTCGGCATCGTCCACGCGAACTGCCTCAAGGCTGTCGCGGCGAACGGACGCGATGACGTGAGCGTGTTCCACGTGGAACGCCCTGCTGTGTCTCCACTGCTTCGTGCTGGATGGACCCACGCCAACTCACGAGCCGTTGTCGCAGCGGGTGCTGGCGATGGCGTTGGCGTGCTCCACGTGGAACGTCCTGTCGGCGCTCGCGCCGGTGTTGGTCGGGGCCACGCCGGTTGAAGGACCGTCGTCGCGTGCGTGCTCGTAAAGGCGTCGGCGTGTTCCACGTGGAACGCCCTGTCGTGTCCTCCTCACGGGGGTTGGGCGCGGCCATGTGCGGCCGAAGCACCGTCGTCGCGCGAGTGCTCGTGAAGGCGTCGGCGTGTTCCACGTGGAACGTCCTGTCGTCTTCTCCGCACGGGGTCGGGCGCGGCCATGTGCGGCCGAAGCACCGTCGTCGCGCGAGTGCTCGTGATGGCATGAACGGGCCACGCCAGATGACGGGCCGTCGCCTCATCGTGCGCCCATCCTGCGTGAGCGTGTTCCACGTGGAACGCCCGGCCTGGATGGAGCGCCTTCGATTTCTCCAGTCCGTGAAGCGAACCAGAGCCGCCGACGGACCCTTCATGTGGAACGCCCGCCTTCAGTAGGAGGGCTTCGGACCTCCTGTGCGCGTCACCGTGCTCGCGTGGGGATGAAGGGTGCGGCGACGCGTCTTCAGAAGGTCGCTTTGGCTGGCGTGGTTCGTGGCAGGCGCCGGGTCGTGCTTCGCGGCGTGGTGGGCACCACGACATGGCGCGCGTTCCACGTGGAACGCCTGGCCGGCCCGTGGCGGGAACTCCCGCGCCGTTACGACCCGCTACTTCCGTGAGGCGCTGACCTGAACGCGGTCGCGGTCACGTGTGATGCGCACGGACCCGCATCTCGTGATGCGGTCTTCATGAATCGCGGCTCCGCGAACCGAAGCCGACAGCCTCAGGCCGATGACTTCGGTCGCCCTCTCCGCCGTTCCATGGGGATGCCCGGCAGCTCCATCCACTCCGTTCCGCGCGCGGAGCAGGCCGGTGCATCCGCAGTCCGGACGAACGCGGAGCCGTGACGATGGGGGACGCGCCAGGCGCGGGGGTTCCTGCATCCGGTGGGACTCAAGAACCGCCAGCCCCTCAATGGAGCCGGCATGACGTGGTCGATGGCGCATGTCCTCACCGATGCGTGTTCCACGTGGAACCACGGGCGTGGCCATCGCCCAGGCGGATCCTCCAACGATGGGCCGACATGACGCCGCGGCGGTCCCGGCCATCGCGGCATCGCGCACGCCGACGTCGGCGCCGCGAAAACACGGAGCAGGGGAGGCGCATCCGGAGGACGCGAAGTGAGGAGGCGCATCCGAAGGGCGCGGAGTGGGGGATCGCATCCGAAGGACGCGGAGTGGGGGAGCGCATCCGGCGGACGTGGAGTGGGGATGCTCATCCGAAAGGCGCGGAGTGGGGGAGGCGCATCCGGAGGGCGCGTCGAACCGGAAGCCAGCCGGTGCTCGCCGCGCACCGCGCGAAGTTCATGCGCGCTCATGCGGCTCCGTCCTTGGTGGTCTCAGGAATGCCGTCACGGAACCCTGCGCGGTGGCGGAGCCACTCCTCATGAAACGCTGACGTTGAAGGTCAGGCCCATGAAACGCGGACGTGGAGCGCGCGGTCGTCGGCTGTTCGGAACGACTCCGCTCCAACGCCGACGCGGGCACCGGGACCGGCGGCGCGGCTTCCACACCATCGGCCCCGAATCTCGAACCGGACCTGGCGTCGGGGCTTCCACACCCCCGGCCTCGATTCTCGAACCGGCCGCGCATCCAGAACCCGCGCCCCGCCTCCGCGCCGCCCCGGTCCACGCGAACTCCGCCGGCCTCATGGACCCGCGAGGCCCGCCCGTTCCACGTGAAACGGCGGACCCGCGAAACCCTCCGCAGCCCGACCCCGAAGTCCGCACCGCGCGACCCCCCCGAAAAAACGAACCACCCGTCGCCGGGCCGAAAACCCCCGTTAGAAGCAGCCGAGCAGGCACGCCCCGACCCCCTCCTCCGCGCCCATTCCCACCCCCTCGCGGCCACCCACAGGCCCCCGAGCGAGGGGCCGGGCAGCGGGAGGGGCCCGCTCGCGGATGGGAAATTGATCCGTCCTCGAACCCCGTGCTAGCTGCCTGATCAGGCCCCGATTCGCGCGCACGTCCGCGCGAACCGCGGGCGGGGCTCTGGCGTCAGCCGGGGCGAGAGAGGATGGGCCACGTGGGTCGTATCATCTGCATCTCCAACCAGAAGGGCGGGGTGGGCAAGACCACCACCGCCATCAACCTCGCCGCGAGCCTCGCGTCCGCGGAGCGCCGCACCCTGCTGGTGGACATGGACCCCCAGGGCAACGCGGGCAGCGGCCTGGGCCTCAAGCGCGACTCCCTCAACGGCACCGTCTACGACGCGCTCCTCGGCGGCCGTCCCGCCTCCGAGCTCATCCACCCCACCGAGCTGCGCTTCCTCCAGGTCATCCCCGCCACGCCCGACCTCACCGGCGCGGAGGTGGAGCTGGTCAACCAGGAGCGCCGCGAGTTCCGCCTGCGCGAAGCCCTGCTGCCGCTCAAGGACAAGTACGACTACATCATCATCGACTGTCCGCCCTCGCTCGGCCTGCTCACGCTCAACGCGCTGGTGACCGCGGACTCCGTCCTCATCCCGCTGCAGTGCGAGTACTACGCGCTCGAGGGCCTCTCCCAGCTCACGCACACCATCGACCTGGTCAAGCAGGGGCTCAACCCCTCGCTGAAGATGGAGGGCATCCTGCTCACCATGTTCGACGCGCGGGCGAACATCGCCCACCAGGTCGTGGACGAGGTGCGCGGCTACTTCAAGGACCAGGTCTTCCAGGCCGTCGTGCCGCGCAACGTGCGCCTGTCCGAGTGCCCGTCCTTCGGCAAGCCGATCATCCTCTATGACATCAAGTCGAAGGGCTGCGAGAGCTACCTGGCGCTCGGCCGCGAGCTGATGCGCCGGGACTCGCCCAAACCGTCCAAGCGCCGGGTCGCCTGACCGCCCTCCTCTCCATCCCTCCAGGCCCATGCGCGCCGGCCCCACGCCGGCGCGGGAGTTCCCAACCGCCGTGCAGAAGAACGCAGACACCCAGAAGCGCGCCCTGGGCCGGGGCCTCTCCGCCCTCATCCCCCAGGCCGCCCCCGCCGCTCCGCCGCCCGCCGCGCCCTCGAAGGCGGGCGTGCTCAAGCTGGCCATCGAGTCCATCCACCGCGACACGCTCCAGCCCCGCCGCCACTTCGACGAGACGAAGCTCCACGAGCTCACCGAGTCCATCAAGGCGCAGGGCCTGCTCCAGCCCATCCTCGTCCGCAAGAACCCGAACAAGGGCGGCGACGGCTACCTCATCATCGCGGGCGAGCGCCGCTGGCGCGCGTCCCAGGCCGCGGGGCTCAAGGAGATCCCCGCCATCGTGCGCGAGGTCACGGAGGCGGAGTCCTTCGAGCTCGCCCTGGTGGAGAACCTCCAGCGCGCGGACCTGAACCCCATTGAAGAGGCGGACGGCTACCGGCGCCTGGTGGAGGAGTTCAAGCTCACGCAGGAGCAGGTGGCCCAGAAGGTGGGCAAGGAGCGCTCCACCGTCGCGAACGCGCTGCGCCTGCTGGCCCTGCCCCCGGACGTGAAGGCCATGGTGGCGGACGGGTCGCTCAGCATGGGCCACGCGCGCGCGCTCCTGGGCGTGCCCCGGCTGCCGGAGCTCCAGAACCTGGCGAAGCAGGTGACGGAGAAGAAGCTGTCCGTGCGCGACACGGAGCGGCTGGTGCAGCAGGGCAAGTCCGCGAAGGGCGGCAAGGACGCCGGGAAGCCGGCGCCCAAGGTGAGCCCGCAGGTGAAGGCGCTCACCGAGGAGTTGCAGCGTCGGTTGGGAACAAAGGTCCGTCTGTCGGAGAAAAGCCCGGGAAAAGGCACCCTGGAAGTGGACTTCTTCTCCTACGATGACCTGGACAGGTTGTTGAAGCTTCTGAGGAAGGAGTAGGGCGTGGCGCTCCTTGGCGGGAAGAAAGACGAAGCACCCAGCAAGCCCCTGTTCAAACGGGAGGAGGATTTCGTGTCGACGCGTCCGGGTGAGGTTCACACGCTTCTGGGCAAGGGAAGCGAGTTCGAGGGGAAGCTCACCTTCGAAGGGCAGGTTCGAATCGACGGCAAGTTCAACGGGCAGATTGTCACCAAGGACGTGCTCGTCATTGGGGACGGCGCCCGCGTGCAGGCGGAGATCCAGGCCGGCACCGTCATCATCAACGGCACCGTGGAAGGCAACGTGCGCGCCACGCAGCTCATCGAGCTGAAGCAGCCGGGCCGCGTGAAGGGCAACCTGGAGACGCCGTCGCTCTCCATGGACCGCGGCGTCATCTTCGAGGGCTCCCTCAAGATGGAGAACATCGGCAAGGGCGGCGGAAACCCGCCCGCGCCCGGAGAGAAGAAGTAGCGGTGCGCGGGCCCGCGTCCAGCGCGCGGAAGGTCCCGGGGCTCGAGCGCCTCGGGCTCGTCTCGCTCGTCTCGCTCGGCGTCCTGTGGGGCGGCTGCAAGGGCTGCTCGGAGGAGAAGCCGTCCGTCGAAGGGCTGACGGGGGACGCGGGGCTGCGCTCGGGCGTGAAGGTGCCGCTGCCGCCGGGATGGGCCGCGCAGGTGGCCACCGACGGCAGCTTCCAGGCGGGCCCGCCCGGCCGCCCGGCGCTGCGCGTGGACCTGAAGCCGGGGCAGGGTGAGGACATGCCCTCCTCGGAGACGCTGGCGGACACCGTCCGTCAGCAGATGAAGCAGTTCACGCTGTCGCTGGACCAGGAAGAGGACACCCCTTCCTTCTCCCTGCTGCGCGTGACCATGGCCCCGTCCCTGGGTGACGGCGGCCTGGGCCCGGAGGCGCCCGCGTTCTTCGGCGCCCGGCGCGTGGGGGACGACCTGTTCCTCTGCGCCAGCCTGCCCGGCGCTTCCAGCGAGGAAGTCCGCCTGGCCACCGAGGCCTGCCGTACCATCCAGGTCCAGGCCGCGCCCCGCTGAAAGTCCCTTGGGGGGGTGGGGGTTCGCGGCCTTCTTCCAGAAGGAGCGCGCAACCCATGGACGACTGGCGCAAGAACCTCATCGAAGACGCGGCGGGCATCGACGCGCTGCTCGCGCGCACGAAGCGCATCGCCGTGGTGGGCATCCGTCCGGAGGCCCAGGCGGACAAGCCCGCGCACGCCATCCCGAAGTTCCTCCAGGAGCACGGTTTCACGGTGCTGCCCGTGCCCACGCACGGCGAGCAGGGGAGCATCCTGGGCGAGCCATCTCCGCGTCGGTGAAGGACGTGCCCGGAGCGGTGGACGTGGTGCAGGTCTTCCTCCGGCCGGACGACATCGACGCGCACGTGGACGGGCTGCTGGCGAAGAAGCCGCACGCCGTGTGGTTCCAGCTGGGCATCCGCAACGACGCCGCGGCCGAGCGGCTGGCCCGCGCGGGGATCCGCGTGGTGCAGGACCACTGCCTGAAGGTGGAGTGGAAGAAGCGCCACCCGGAAGGCCGATAAGCGGCAGCGCCCGGAGCTTTCGGGAACGTCCTGCGCGGCCCGGGTGTCCCCATTACGTGAGACGGGTGATGTTTCTGGCGACTGGCACGGGGAGGGGATGGACTTCGGGACCGGCCCGGGGTGCAATTCCGTCCACGCCCCGCCAGCTGAGGTCTCCAGGACTTCCCCAAAGCCGTCCGACTTCTTAACCTTAGCCTTCCCGGCCTGTGTCGAGCGCCCGCCCGGCCCCGGCCTTCACGCTGTGCCCCCTCGTAAGGAGTCCGCGCATGACGCTCACCGAGATGCTTCCCCTCCCCCTGGCCGCCGTGGAGATCGGGCCGCTGGGTGAGCAGCTAGCAGCGGCGGGGGGGCTGGTCATCACCGCGGCGGCGGCGCTCTGGGCCGCGTGGACCCGCCCGGCGCAGCAGCCGGC
>NZ_JBKGHJ010000709.1:0-3270 GCF_046520365.1 Corallococcus sp. 4LFB | reverse complement strand
CTGCAGCAGGCGTTCGTCGCGCCGCGCTCGCCGCTGGAGCGCACGCTCGCTGAGGCCTGGGCGCGGCTGCTGCGCATCGACCGGGTGGGCGTGCACGACAGCTTCTTCGAGCTGGGCGGCAACTCGCTGCTCGCGCTCCAGTGCGTGGCGCGGCTGCGGCAGGAGCACGGGCTGGAGCTCCCCATCGTCCAGCTGTTCCAGTCCCCCACGGTGGCGCAGCTGGCGGCGGCGCTGAGCGGGGAGGCGTCCCGCCCGTCGCTCAAGCAGGTGGCGGAGGCGCGGCAGGCGAAGCGCCAGCAGGCGGCGGGCGGCGCGGAGCCGGTGGCCATCATCGGCATGGCGGGCCGCTTCCCGGGCGCGCCCGACGTGGAGACGTTCTGGAAGAACCTGGTGGGCGGCGTGGAGTCCGTCACCACCTTCACGCGCGAGGAGGTGGACCCGTCGGTGCCCGCCGCCGAGCGCGACGCCCCCGAGTACGTGCGGGCGCGCGGCGTCCTGGACGGCGTGGAACTGTTCGACGCGGCCTTCTTCGGCATCACGCCGAAGGAGGCGCAGGTGATGGATCCGCAGCAGCGCCTGTTCCTGGAGACGGCGTGGGAGGCGCTGGAGTCCGCCGGCTGCGTGCCGGAAGCCTACCCCGGCCTCATCGGCGTCTTCGCGGGCACGCACAACAACAGCTACGGGCCGCTGCACGTGCTGCCCCGGCAGGACATCGTGGGCCGGGTGGGCGCCTTCCAGGCGATGGTCGCCAACGAGAAGGACTACGTGGCGACCCGCGTCGCGCACAAGCTGGACCTGCGCGGGCCCGCGCTGTCGCTCAACACCGCGTGCTCCACGTCGCTGGTCGCGGTGGCGCAGGCGTTCTGGGCGCTCCAGACGCACCAGTGCGACGTGGCGCTGGCGGGCGGCGCGTCCGTGACGGTGCCCCAGAAGTCCGGCCACCTGTACCAGGAGGGCGGCATGCTCTCCCAGGACGGGCACTGCCGCCCCTTCGACGCGAACGCCACCGGCACCCTCTTCAGCGACGGCCTGGGCGCGGTGGTGCTCAAGCGCCTGTCGGACGCGCAGGCGGACGGCGACGTCATCCACGCGGTGCTGCGCGGCGTGGGCATCAACAACGACGGCGCGGCCAAGGTGAGCTTCGCGGCGCCGGGCGTGGAGGGCCAGGCCACGGCCATCGCGACGGCGCACGCGAACGCGGGCATCGACCCGCGCACCCTCCGCTACGTGGAGGCGCACGGCACGGCGACGCCGCTGGGCGACCCCATTGAAGTCGAGGCGCTGTCGCAGGCGTTCCGCGCGCACACCTCGGACACGGGCTTCTGCGCCATCGGTTCGGTGAAGAGCAACTTCGGCCACCTCACCGCCGCGGCGGGCGTGGCGGGCCTGCTCAAGACGGTGCTCGCGCTGAAGCACCGCGAGCTGCCGCCGACGCTGCACTTCCAGACGCCCAACCCGAAGATCGACTTCCCGCGCAGCCCCTTCTTCGTCCAGGCGAAGCGCTCCGCGTGGCCGGAGGGCACGGGCCCCCTGCGCGCGGGCGTGAGCTCGTTCGGCGTGGGCGGCACCAACGCGCACGTCGTGGTGGAGGAGGCGCCGGAGCGTCCGGCCTCCGGTCCTTCGAAGCCGCGCCAGCTCCTGACGCTGTCGGCGAAGACGCCCGCGGCGCTGACGCAGGCGGCGCAGCGGCTGGCCGCGCACCTCCAGGCGCATCCGGAGGAGTCCCTCGCGGACGTGGCGTACACGCTGGCCACGGGGCGCAAGGCGTTCCCGTTCCGGCGCGCCGTGGTGGCGGGCTCGCAGGAAGAGGCCGCGCGGTCGCTGACGGCGGCCGAGCCGGAGGCTTCTGGCCTGGAGTCCACGCCGCCCGTCGCGTTCCTCTTCCCGGGTCAGGGCTCGCAGCATCCGGACATGGCGCACGGGCTGTACCGCCACGCGCCGGCCTTCCGCGCCACGGTGGACGCGTGCGCGGAGGTGCTCAAGCCGCTGCTCGGGCGCGACCTGCGCGAGGTGCTCTTCCCGAAGGACCCCGAGTCGCCCGGGGCCGCGGAGGCGCTGCGCCAGACGTCGTTCGCGCAGGCGGCCCTGTTCACCGTGGAGTACGCGCTCGCGCAGCTCTGGTGGAGCTGGGGCGTGCGGCCGGACGCGCTCGTGGGCCACAGCGTGGGCGAGTTCGTCGCCGCGTGCCTCGCGGGCGTCTTCACGCTGGAGGACGCGCTGCACCTGGTGGCGAAGCGCGGCCTGCTCATGCAGGCGCAGGAGCCGGGCAGCATGCTGTCGGTGCGCCTGTCCGCGGAGGCGGTCGCGCCCCGGCTGACGGACGGGCTGGCCATCGCGTCGGACAACGGACCGCGCCTGTGCGTGGTGTCCGGGCCCACGGAGGCCGTGCAACGGCTCCAGGCCGCGCTGGAGGCGGAGGGCACCGCGTGCCGGCTGCTCCAGACGTCGCACGCGTTCCACTCGCCCATGATGGACGCCGCGGTGGCGCCGTTCCTGGAGACGGTGAAGGGCCTGCGCCTGTCCGAGCCGCGCATCCCCATCGTCTCCACGGCGACGGGCACGTGGCTGAAGGCCTCCGAGGCGACGTCGCCCGAGTACTGGGCGCGGCACCTGCGCGACACGGTGCGCTTCTCGCCCGCGCTGCGCACGCTCTGGGACCGGGGCGAGCATCTGCTGCTGGAGGTGGGCCCGCGCGTGACGCTCGCCACGCTGGCGCGGCAGCAGGCCACGGCCGACCAGCGCTCGCGGGTGTTCACGTCCCTGGGCGAGTCCAGCGGTGACGCCGCGGACTGGAGCGCCCTCCTGAACGCCGCGGGCCAGCTCTGGCGCCGGGGCGTGACCCTGGACTGGCGGGCCTTCCACGCCGACGAGCAGCGCCAGCGCGTCACCCTTCCCACGTATCCCTTCCAGCGGCAGCGCCACTGGATCGACCTCGAGCGGGCGTCCATGCCCGCCCCCACACCCTCCACCGGAGCCGCCGTGAGTCCCGCCCCTGTTCCCCGCGCCGAACGTCTCGTCCCCACCCTGCGCAACCTCTTCGAGGAGCTGAGCGGCCTGGAGCTGGCCGACGCGGATCCGGGCGCCAGCTTCCTGGAGCTGGGGCTCGACTCGCTGGTGCTCACGCAGGCGGCGCTCGCGGTGCAGAAGCAGTTCGGCGTGAAGGTGACGTTCCGGCAGCTGTTGGAAGAGGTCCCGTCGCTGGGACAGCTCGCCGCGTTCCTCGACGGCCGCATGCCCCCGGAGGCCGCGCCGGTGGCCGCCGCGGCTCCG
>NZ_JBKGHJ010000708.1:0-3271 GCF_046520365.1 Corallococcus sp. 4LFB | reverse complement strand
CCGCGCCTCCGCGCCTGCTGAAAGCCCGCGTCGCCACCGGAGTCCAGCGCGAAGGTCGCGCCGGAGCCGGGCGCGAAGGCCTCCGAGTTCCCTCCGGAGGTGCAGCGCGCGCTGGACGCGCTGGTCCGCGCGGACCTGAAGCAGGGCCCCACCGCGGGCCTGTCCGTGGGCGTGATGCGGGGCGGCCAGCGGTGGATGAGCGGCTACGGCTACCGCGACCTGGCGAAGAAGCTGCCGGCCACGGTGCGCACCACGTACCGCATGGCGTCCATCACCAAGTCCTTCACGGCGGTGGCCGTGATGCAGCTGGCGCAGGCGGGCAAGCTGGACCTGGACGCGGACATCCACACGCTGGTGCCCGAGTACCCGGTGAAGCAGTGGCCGGTGACGGTGCGGCAGCTGCTGGGGCACCTGGGCGGCGTGCCCACCTACGACAGCCCGCGCGCCGGCAACAACACGAAGCCGGTGACGACGAAGGAGGCCATCGGGCTGTTCGCGGACCGGCCGCTCACATCGGAGCCGGGCACGCGCTACCTGTACACGACGTGGGGCTTCAACCTGCTGGGCGCGGCGGTGGAGACGGCCTCCGGCCAGTCCTACCGCGAGTACCTGCGCGACCACGTCTTCGGCCCCGCGAACATGAGCCACGCGGACCTGGATGAAGTCAGCACGCGCGACGCGCAGCAGGCGGTGGGCTACCGCGTGGTGGGCGCCGCGCTGAGGCCGTCGCGCTTCCTGGACGTCACCAGCCGCTTCGGTGGCGGCGGCACGCGCGCGACGGTGGAGGACCTGCTGGGCTTCGCTCGCGCGGTGCTGGACCACACGCTGGTGACGCGCGAGACGATGGGCCGCATGCAGGCGACCATGGTCACGCGCGACGGGCACATCACCGACTACGGCATGGGCTTCGCGACCTATCCGCTGCGGGGCCACTACATCGTGGCGCACGCGGGCGGGCAGCCGGAGACGACGACGCTGCTGGTGCTGCTGCCGGCGGAGGACACGGCCATCGCGCTCGCCACCAACGTGGAGGACGAGGCGAAGCGGCTGCGCCGGCTGTCCCTGCGGTTGATGGAGACGGTGCTGGACGATGGCGCGCCGGGCCGCGGCGGCCACTTCACGGACCCCGTGGACGCGGTCGTGTACGAGGGCCTGAGCCGGCTGGCGAGCTACGGGCTCGCGTACCACGACTGGGCCACGCGCGGGCCGGGCACGCTGCCGCCGGAGACGGACCTGGCGGGGGCGTTCACGAAGGTGTCGGCGCTCCTCGACCGGGCCGCCATCGCCAGGGACGGCCGGGGCGCGATGGAGCGGATCCGCGGCGCGCACGAGCCGCACGCCGGGTCGCTCTTCATCCGCGTGGGCGCGCACATGGCGGCCACGGTGCGGAAGGTGATGGGCGCGGAGCGGCTGAGCGCGTACCGGACGCAGGGCGCGGCGGGCTTCTTCGCGGACTACCTGTCCGCGTGCGAGACGCTGAAGTGTCCGGAGGCGGAGCGCTTCAACCCGGCCGTGCGCGGCGACGTGGCCCGCTTCGTCGCGGGGTGGAAGCGCGCGGAGGTGCCGGCGCTGCTGCGCTCCCGGCTGGACGCGGTGAAGGACCCCGAGCGGCTGTGGCCCGCGCTGAAGGAGGCGGCGGTGCGCGCCCCCGACGTGCGGCCGGACTACACGGACGAGCTGCTCGCGCTGGCGGACCGCGCGAAGCGCAAGCCCACGGACCGGATGCGCTGGCTGGAGCGCGCGACGGAGCTGCATCCGGAGTCGATGGACGCGCACCTGGCGCACGCGGTGGGGTTGATGGAGGCGGGCCGCGAGCCGGAGGCGATTCCGCACGTGCGAGAGGCCTTCGAGACGCCGGAGGGGTCGCTGGTGCTGTCGCCCGCCGGCTTCCTGCGGCGGCTGCTGGGCACGCGTTCGCTGAAGGTCGCCCGGGGCCTCTTGCGAGCGGCGGTGACGCTGCACCCGGACGCGCCGGAGCTGTGGGACGCGCTGGCGAAGCGGGAGCGGGTCCTGGGCGACGCGGGCGCGGCGAGGACGGCGCTGTCGCAGGCGAAGCGGGCCCGTCAGGCCCGAGCCGCCCAGGAGGCCCGAGCCCCGAAGGCGACCGGTGCCGTGACGCCGGCGGGGAGCGCGCAGGCACAGGACAAGGCCGGGAGCACGTCCCCTTCGGTGCCGGCGGATCCGGAAACGGCGCCGGAGCCGTAGCGCATCGCCTACGATGCGCGGCGATGACGCCTTCCTGTCCTTCCTGTCAGGCCCCCTTCACCCCCGGCGCGGAGACGTGCGAGCGGTGTGGGGCCTCGCTGCTGGTGGCCGCGGCTCCCGGAAGCGCCGAGCCCGTCTGCGCCGTGCACCCCGAGTGGCGGAGCGTGGCCACGTGCCCGCGCTGTGGCGCGTTCGCCTGTGCCCGCTGCCTGCGCGAGGGGCCGGAAGGCGCCATCTGCGCCACCTGCCACGAACGTGAGCCCCTGGGCCAGCTGCCGTGGGACCAGCGCGAGCAGCTGGGCACGCTCAGGGCGTTCTGGCGCACGTGCTACGGCCTGTTGATGCAGCCCACGAACACGCTCCGGGGCATCAACCCCGACGCGCCCGTGAGCAGCTCCATGACGTTCGTGCTCCTGTCCGCCATCGCCGGCTTCCTGACCACGGGCCTCGTCTACACGGCGATCATCGGCATCGTCCTGGGGCTCGTCCCCCAGACGGACACGGGGGGCGCGGATCCGAAGGCCCTGAAGCAGTGGATGACGGTGGGCATGGCGGCCTGGACGGTGCTGATGCCCGTCTTCAGCACCGGCCTGACGCTGGCCAACGCGGGCCTGGACCACCTCATCCTGCGCATGGGCGGCGTGGAGCGGGGCTTCTCCGTGACGATGCGCGCGCACGCGCTCTCGCAGGCGCCGTACATCGTCGGAGTGATTCCCTTCGTCGCCGTGTACGCCGCGCCCTTCTGGGCCATGGGCCTGCGCGCCTTCACCTACCGCACGCTGCACCGCACCAGCTGGGGCACGGCGCTGGCGGGCGCGCTCCTGGTGCCCGTGCTCTCGTGCTGCCTCTGCGGTGGCTTCTACGGGGCCTTCATCTTCGCGGCCTTCAAGAGCGGCGTGGGCCAGGGCTGAGCCCCACGCACCGCGCCTAGTGCTGCCCGGACGCCACCGTGGCCCCGTGCGGCACCTGCGAACCCGGCGCCGGCCAGAAGCGCGCGGCCCGGAGGCCGTTGAGCGACGCGACGAGGCGCCGGGAGCCCAGGTCGTAGACGCGCACCTGCGTCGCG
>NZ_JBKGHJ010000707.1:0-3274 GCF_046520365.1 Corallococcus sp. 4LFB | reverse complement strand
CGCGGCCGGCCGCCACCGCCTCCAGCGCGTCCAGGTGCGGGGCCAGCGCCTCCAGGGCCTCCAGCGAGGCCGGCACGTCGCGCGGCAGCAGCGTGCGCCAGGGCGTGTCGAACTCCGTGCGCGCCCAGCGGATCTCCTCGTCGGAGAGCGGGTGGTAGAAGGCGCGGCCTCCGGCGGCGCGCTGCTCCAGCACCAGGGACTTGAGGTCCGGGTTCTCCTCGCCCAGCGAGATGAAGCTCAGCGCGATGTCCAGCGCCCCCATGGGCGCGCGGGTGCGGCGGATGAGGTCCAGGTCCACGCGGTCCTCGCCGTCGGTAATGAGCACCACCGTGGCGCGCGCGAGGTACGGGTCGCGTCCCTGCGCGGCGCGGATGGAGTCGAACGCGGACAGGAGGGCCAGGGAGATGTCCGTCTGCCCCTCCGCGGGCGAGTCCCGGAAGAGCTTTTCAATCTGCCGCGTCGCCTCCGCGGCGGTGTCCACGCGGGCCAGCTCCGTGGGCACGTCGTTGAAGAAGCTGAAGTAGAGCGGGTCGAAGTTCTCTCCGCGCCGCGCCTTCACGCGCAGGTTGTTGAGCTCCGCGATGATCAGCGCGTCGCGGAAGCGCGCCCGCGCGCCGTGCATGGAGCCGGAGGCGTCACAGACGTAGACGCGCACGGCGGTGCGCTTCACCTTGCGCGGCTTGGGGGGCGGCGCGTCGTCCAGGTAGGTCCGCACGAGCTGCCGGTGGGCCGCGAGGTCCTGGAGGATGCGCCGTGGATCCGTGATGACGAAGTGGTGGACCTCGTCCAGGCTCCCCGTCGTGGCGAACGACATCGTCTGCGTCGGATAGGGCACCTGGCGCGGGACGGCCCGGGCCGCGGCGGCGTCCTGCTCGACGATCTCCTCCGACAGCGCGTCCTCCACGTCGAAGTAGCGCGCGCACCCCGCCGCCAGGTCGAACGTGGCCAGCTGTTCCGGCTTCAAGGAGAACGCCAGGTCCGCGAGCTGCTCGTCCGGCGCGTCCTCCGCCTCGCGTCCGGAGTCCGCCTCGGCGTCCGCCTCCCCCAGCCACTGCAGCCGCTCCCCCGCCTCCGCCTCCTCCACCATCCGCGTCAGCCGGGGCTCCGGGGGGAGCAGCGGCGTCAGCGCGCGCCGCGCCGCCGAGGCCAGCTCCGCGTCCCCCGCTTCGATGGCGCGCTCGTAGAGGCCCTGCAACGAACGGTAGGCGCCCCGAGGGTCCTTCCGGGCAGTCTCCCGCACGCCGCGCACAAGCGCCTCCAGGGACCGCGTGGGCGGCACCTCGCGCACCCGCTCACGCGCCTCCGCCACGTCGTTGCGCAGCGCCATGCCCGCGCGCGGTCCGCGTCCGTCGTGCCCAGGCGCAGCAGCATCTCGTGGGCCAGGTCCAAGTCGCGCCGCTTCTGCACCAGGTCGATGACGTTGTCCCGAGCGCGGGCGGACAGCAGCTCCGCGATGGCCAGGCGCGCGTTGGCCGGCGGCCGCTCGCGGGTCGTCTCGTTCGGGCGCTCGAAGATTTCAAACGGCGCGTCGTCCCCGCCCTGCGCCTCCAGCGGACGGCCGAAGAGGTCCGCCACCTTCACCGCGCGGGCCAACCGCACGAAGCCGCGGTCGAGCGCCGTCACTGCACCCGGCGGAATCTCCCCGGAGCGGTGCGCCCGCTCCACCAGGCGCAGGCACTCCTCGTACTCCTCCAAGGCCTGGTTCGCGCGCGCCGAGAGCCCCTGCGCGAGCGCCCCGCCCTGCCCGCTGGGTGCCCAGCGCGAGCAGCAGCCGGGCATCCGCGGCGGTGTGGATGCCCACGCGATCCAGCTCGCGGTCGAGCGCGACGAGCACCGGCAGGCCCAGGTCCTCCGGCCCCTTCAGCTTGCGGCCGAAGGGCCAGGACCACGCGCCGCCACGGGCCGCCACGGGCTGGCGGAGCGCATCCAGGCGCTGCCGCAGGGGGGTGAGCCGACGCGCCAGCACGCCTCAGCGCCGCCTTCCGTGCACGGCCCTGGCGCTCACTGCGCGGTCCGCCGCTCCAGCACCTGCCGGCTGAAGCGCCCGAAGTCCTCGTCGATGCCGCGCAGCTGGGTGGACAGCCTGCGCGCGCTCTCGCCCAGCTCGCCCGGGAGCCTCTCCAGCATGCCCAGGGTGGCCTTGAGCCGCACCAGCTCGCCCTCCTTGAGCGTGAGCTGGGGGAAGCGGCTGCGCACCAGCCGTTCGAAGGTGCGCTCCGCGTCCGCACGGCTGTTGAGCGCGTCCGGCGCGGGCAGCGCGGACAGCAGCTGCGTCAGCCAGCTGCGCAGGTACTTGATGCGCGACTGGAGGAAGGACAGCTCCGCCTCGGCCACCGCCGCGCGCACCGTGTCGGAGAGGAACGCCGAGGCCGACGGGGGACGCGCCGCCATCAGCTGGCCGTCCAGGCCCAACAGCGCGGACAGCTCACCGTCAGGGGCCTGCGCGGACAGCTCGCCCCGGTAGTAGGTGTACGCGTCGCCATTGAGCACGGCGTTGGGGGCCGGTGGGGGGCTGGCCACCTCGCGCGACAGCACGCGGGCGTGCTCCCGGAGGCGGTTCTCCATCAGGTCGCGGCACTCGGCGAGCACCGGCTCCGCCGTCACGCCCTCGCGCCGCAGGTTCTCCGCCACCGCCTGCACCGCGCGGCCGTACTGCTCGATGCGCTCGAACGGGGTCGCGCCCAGCACCTCGCGCGCGTACGCGAGGCTCAGCGGCCGGAGCAGCTCCTGCTTCAACCCGGCCTGCGAGGGGTCCAGCGCCGTGAGGGCGTTCTCCAGCTGGGTGAGGCGCCGCGAGTCCGCGGAGAGCGCATCCAGCGGATCCTTGCGGCCCCGGGGCGCCTGCGCGGGGAACGCCGCCGACACCCGGCGCCGGAGCCGCGGCCACCACCCGGCCGGCGCGTGTCCCGGTCCGCGTCGCGCAGCCGCTCGTGGAGGGAGGGCACCGCCTCGCTGAGCATGGCCGCCAGCGAGCCCATCACGCCCAGCTCCTCCTCCAGGTTCTCCGCGAGTCCGACGAGCCACTCCATCTTGACGCTGTCCTCGAACGCGAGGCCTTCCGCCGCGGACGCGCTCATCTCCAGCGCCTGCTCCAGGAACCGCGCGGACGCCTCGCAGAGCGCGGGGTAGCCCGGCTTGAGCTCCGGCACCGCGCGGCACAGCTCCAGGACGTCGCGGATGGCGATGAGCAGCGACACGCCGCCGCGCCCCTCCCCCTGCCCCGCCGTCATGCCCCGCGACAGCCGCTGCTCCAGGGCCGCCACCAGCGCGCGCG
>NZ_JBKGHJ010000706.1:0-3280 GCF_046520365.1 Corallococcus sp. 4LFB | reverse complement strand
TCCCTGCCCGCCCTCTTCGCGGAGCAGGCCGCGCGCACGCCCGGCGCGGTCGCCCTGGAGGCCGGAGGTCAGCGGCTCACGTACGCGGAGCTGGACGCTCGCGCCAACCAGCTCGCGCACCACCTGCGGCGCCAGGGCGTGCGCCTGGGGACGCCGGTGGGCCTGTGCGCGAGCCGGTCGCTGGAGATGGTCGTGGCGACGCTCGCCATCCTCAAGGCGGGGGGCGCGTACGTCCCGCTGGATCCGGCCTATCCCTCCGAGCGCCTGGAGCTCATGGCGCGCGACGCCCGCATCTCCGTGCTCGTGGTGGAGCCGGGGCGAGAGGCCGTGCTGGAGGGCCTGGCCGCGCGGGTCGTGGTGCTGGACCCGTCCTGGAGGACCTTCGCGGGCCACCCGGAGGTCGCGCCCGACGTGCGCATCCCCGCGGATGCGCTCGCGTACGTCATGTACACGTCCGGGAGCACCGGGCGGCCCAAGGGCGTGGGCGTTCCCCACCGGGCCGTGACGCGGCTGGTGAAGGGCGTGTCCTTCGTCCGGTTCGACGCCGGTGACGTCGTCCTCCAGCTGGCCACCACGTCGTTCGACGCCGCGACGCTGGAGCTGTGGGGGGCGCTGCTCCACGGCGCGAAGCTGTTCCTCTACCCGCCGGTGACGCCGTCGCTGGAGGAGCTGGAAGCGACGCTGGAGCGCGAGCGCATCAGCGTGATGTTCCTCACCACCGCGTTCTTCGAGCAGATGGCGCTGAACCGGCCCGCGGCGCTCGCGCGGGTGGGGCAGGTCCTCACCGGCGGCGACGTCCTGTCCCCGCTGGCCGCGCGCAAGCTGCTGGACGCGGGCCGCGCGGTCGTCAACGGTTATGGCCCCACGGAGAACACCACCTTCTCCGCCACGTATCAGGTGAAGCGGGACCTGGACGCGCGGA
Source organism: Corallococcus sp. 4LFB (assembly GCF_046520365.1). Lineage (NCBI taxonomy): Bacteria > Pseudomonadati > Myxococcota > Myxococcia > Myxococcales > Myxococcaceae > Corallococcus > Corallococcus sp. 4LFB. The sequence continues at coordinate 2,358 of NZ_JBKGHJ010000706.1, read as the reverse complement.
TGCCCGTGCCCATTGGCCGCGCGCTGGAGAACTCGCAGGCCCTGGTGCTGGACGCGCGCCTGGAGCCGGTGCCGCCCGGTGTGGTGGGCGACCTGTACGTGGGAGGCGACGGCCTGGCGTGGGGCTACCTGGACCGGCCGGACCTCACCGCGGACCGCTTCGTGCCCCACCCCTTCAGCGAGCTCCCCGGCGCCCGGCTGTACCGCACGGGAGACCGCGCGCGGTGGCTGCCTTCCGGCGAGCTGGCGTTCATGGGGCGCGCGGACACGCAGGTGAAGCTGCGCGGCTTCCGCATCGAGCTGGGAGAGGTCGAAACCGCCCTGCGCCACCTGCCCGGCGTGGAGGACGCCGTGGCGGAGGTGCGGGAGTACGCCCCCGGCGACAAGCGGCTGGTGGCCTGGGTGGCCGGCACGAACGTGGACGTGAGCGCGCTGCGGCCGAGCCTGGCCGCCCGGCTTCCCGCGCCGCTGATCCCCGCCGCCTTCGTGAAGCTGGACCAGCTGCCGCTGACGCCCGTGGGCAAGGTGGACCGCAAGGCGCTCATCACGCCCGTGGGTGACACGCTCACGGAGGACGCCTACGTGGCGCCGGTCACCGCGACGGAGACGGCGGTGGCGGAGGTCTGGGCCGCGCTCCTGGGCCGCGCGCGCGTGGGCACGCAGGACTCCTTCTTCGAGCTGGGGGGGCACTCGCTGCTCGCCACGCAGGTGGTCTCCCGGCTGCGCGAGACGTTCCAGGTGGACCTGTCCGTGCGGGCCCTGTTCGAGGCCCCCACCGTCACCAGCCTCGCCGCGCGCATCGATGCGCTGCGGCTGGAGAGCAGCCGGATCCAGGCCCTCCCGCTGGTCCCCGGCCCCCGCGAGGGCTGGCTGCCGCAGTCGTTCGCGCAGCAGCGGCTGTGGTTCATCTCGCGGCTGGACACGCTGGGCTTCTCCTACAACGTGCCCATGGTCACCCGGCTGCGGGGCGCGCTGGACGCGGACGCGCTGGAGCGGAGCCTCGCGGAGATCGTCCGGCGCCACGACGTCCTGCGCACCACGTTCGACGAGGTGGACGGACAGCCGGTGCAGCGCATCGGGCCGGCGTGGGACTTCGCGCTGGCGAGGACGGACGTGGAGGCCGCGAAGCTCCCGGAGCGGCTGACGGAGGAAGCACGGCGCCCGTTCGACCTGCGGCGCGGCCCGCTGATGCGGGGGCTGCTCCTGCGCGTCGCGGACGACGACCACGTGTTGATGCTCGTCATCCACCACATCGCCTTCGACGGGTGGTCCATCGACGTGCTCCAGCGCGAGCTGAACGCGCTCTACGCCGCGCGAGGACAGGCAACGCTGCCGCCCCTGCCCCTCCAGTACGTGGACTACGCCCGGTGGCAGCGCGAGTCGTTCCAGGGAGACGAGTTGGAGGAGCAGCTCACCTGGTGGCGGCAGGAGCTGGCGGGAGCCCCGTCCGTGCTGGACCTGTCCACCGACAAGCCGCGTCCGCCCGTGCAGACCTTCGAGGGCGCGAACTTCGAGATGCTGCTGCCCCAGTCCCTCCATGGCGCGCTCCAGCGCCTGGGCCAGCGCGAAGGCGCCACGCTGTTCATGACGCTGCTGGCGGGCTTCCAGGCCCTGCTCGCGCGCTACAGCGGCCAGGACGACATCGTCGTCGGCTCGCCCATCTCCGGCCGCAACCGGCGCGAGGTGGAGGGGCTCATCGGCTTCTTCGTCAACACGCTGGCCCTGCGCGCGGACGTCACCGGCTCCCGCTCGTTCCGGCACCTGCTGCGCGGCGTGAGAGAGAGCTGTCTGGGCGCCTTCGCGCACCAGGACCTGCCGTTCGAACAGCTCGTGGACGCGCTCAAGCCACCGCGCGACCTGAGCCGGACGCCGCTGGTGCAGACGATGTTCGTCCTCCAGCGGGCCGCGACGCCGCTGTCCCTGCCCGGCCTCGCGGTGGAGGACCTCCCGTTCCAGTCGGGCGTCTCCCGCTTCGACCTCATGCTGTTCATGCGGCAGACGCCGCACGGGCTCGTCGCCTACTGGGAGTACAACACCGCCCTCTTCGAGGAGGCGACCGTCGCCCGGATGGCCGGGCACTACGTGCGCCTGCTCGAAGCCGTCACCTCGAACCCCGAGCAGCCGCTGGCGGACCTGCCCCTGCTGTCGCGGGAGGAGCGCGAGCAGGTCCTGGTCGCGTGGAACAGCCGGGAGGAACGGCTCCCCGCACCCGGGTTGATCCACGTCCGGGTGGAGGCACAGGCCGCGCGGACACCGGAGGCGGTCGCGGTCACGAACGGGACGGAGTCCCTGACGTACGCCCAACTGGACGCGCGCGCGAATCAGCTCGCGCACCACCTCATCGCCCTGGGCGTCACGC
>NZ_JBKGHJ010000705.1:0-3283 GCF_046520365.1 Corallococcus sp. 4LFB | reverse complement strand
CCCAGGTGCGCGAGGGCCACGAGGACGCGGCGCTCGCGGCGGTGTCGAGCGACAAGAGCCTCCAGGGCCGCTACCTGCGCGCCCGGCTGCTGTCGGCCTCCGGTGAGGACGCGGCGGGCGCGCTGGCCATGGCCGCGCTGTACCGCGAGACGGGCCTGCCGCAGGTGGGCCTGGAAGCGCTCGGCATGCTGGAGCGGCTCCAGGACTCGCCGCAGGCGTGGAAGGACGGCGGTGCGCCGCTCGGCGCCGCGCTCGCGAGCCAGCTCCAGGCGTGGGCGGATCATCCCGACGTGCGCCGCATGCGCTTCACCGCGGGCCGCTGGACGCGCTGGGAAGGCCTGCGCGACGCGGAGGAGACCGCGGGCTCGCTCCTGGCCATGTCGGAGGCCGGCTCGGACGACGAGGACGTCGCCCTGTCCGTGCGCAAGGCGCTGCTCGCCCCGCCCTGGAAGCTGTCCGAGGCGAAGCTGCTGCCCGCCGGGGCCTCGCGCGTGATGAGCCTCGTGGTCAAGCAGCCCCGGCCGCTGGGCGCGGAGGTCCTCTGCGGCACCACCCCGCGTCCGGGCGTGGACGCCGCCGGCACCTGCGCCTTCGCGCTCCGCGTGGATGGCCGCGTGGTGCGCGAGCTGAAGGTCGCCGAGGGCGAGACGGCCATCCTGGGCACGCGCCTGGACGTCCCCGGCCGCCACCAGGTGGAAGTCGTGATGGCGCGCGCCGACACGCAGCAGACCGGCCTGGTGCGCTTCGTGGAGTCCGAGGAAGCCAGCGCCAACGCCCGCGTCATGGCCGCCCCGCAGCCGCTGTCCCTGCTGCGCAGCCGCCCGGGTGCGCCGGTGGTGATGACCGTGCTGGGCCCCACCGCCCTGCGCGTGCGCGCCACCGCCCTGGCCCCCTCGTCGGGCCGCGAGCTGCTCCTGCGCAGCACGCCGCTGCCGTCGGGTGACGGCACCGGCGGCTCCAGCGCGGAGGAAGGCCCGCTCATGCACCTGGGCCTGCCCGCGGACGCCGACCCCGGCCTCCAGGGCGCGTCCCAGCCGCTGGGCCGCATGGGTGAGACGTGGCTGCTCCTGCCCTCGCGCGGTCCGCACCGCGTGAGCCTGGAGTCGCCCGAAGGTGAAGCCCTGGTGCAGGTGCAACTGGGTGTCGCCTCGGATCCAAGCGCCCTCGCGGCCCCGTCGTGGGCCCAGGGCACCACGGGCCTGGAGCCGCTGCCCTGGCCCGCGCTGCCGCCGGGCATGTCGCTCCTGCCGGAGGGCATGCCTCCGGAGGCGCGCACGGGCGGCCTGGGCATGGTGTCCGCGGAGATGGGCTACCGCAGCGAGGACGTGGAGGAAGGCGAGCTGCTCAACCGCCCGCTCCAGACGGGCCTGGAGGTCCGCCTGTCCCTGCGCCGCGAGCTGTCCCCGGGCCGCGCGTGGCTGCGCTTCACGCCCGAGGCGCGCTACCCGCTCAACCAGACCCCCGTGCTCGGCGGCACCGTGGCCGCGTACGTGAACCAGCTGCCCGGCGACCTGCGCCTGTCCATGCATGGCAGCGTGTTCTCGCAGACCCTCGACGGCGCCATGCGCTGGAGCGCGCGAGGCCGCGTCTCCGCGGACCGCTACCTGCGCCTGTCCCCGGACGTGGGCCTCATCCCCGGCCTGGGCCTGTCGCTGGAGTCCATGCAGGGCGGCAGCGCGGTGGAGGCCCGCCGCTACGACCAGAACGTCTACTGGCTCTACGGCAAGGACCACCCGCGGCGCCTGTCGCCCCGGCTGTCCCTGCGCTGGCAGCCGTTCCAGGACCACGTGGCCACGCTGGGCATGTCCGCGGTGAGCAACGCCAACCTCTACACGGTGGACAACGCGGGCGCCTACGCGAGCTGGGCGGCGCTCCTGGGCGGCAGGCTCCAGGGCACGCGCGTGGAGCTGGGCTACAGCGCGTCGCAGCGCTTCCAGGACGCTCACCGCTCCACGGCCTACCTGCGCCACCGCGTGTCGGGCCGCCTGGACTGGAACGTGTGGATGGGCAAGGGCGGCAACCGCCTCATGCTCTTCGCGGAGGACCGCGCGTTCCTCTCCGGCCCGTACGGCACGCAGAACGTCTTTTCACTCGGAGCGCGGTGGGATTGGACAGGTGGACGTGGGTTGCAGGACGTCACGCCCACCGAAGAGGAGTTCGAGGAGCTGCTGGATGAACAACGTTTGCGGCCCTGATGTGTCGTGAGCTGTCCTGATCCGAACGCGTGCCTGGGGGGGCCGGGCAGGTTTCTCAAGCAATGAATAGCTCTGGCCGCGACATGCACCCGGCGAACGAAACTCTCGAATCCCAGCTGCTGGAAGCCCTGCCCCCCCTGCACCGCCGTGTGCGGGGGGCCTCGGTCGAAGTCCTGGCCCGGCGGATGGTGGAAGGCTGCCCGCGTCCCGCCGGCCTGGAAGGGCTGGCTCCATGGCTGGGCGTGGCCCTGGAGGCCCTGGAGACGGAGCTGGCCGCGATCCACGCGGAGATCGTCCAGTTCACCCGCCAGCACAACGAAGCGGCGGATGACGCCGCGCGCCGCCAGGTCCTGGTGGAGCACCTCAAGGCCACGGTGAAGGACCGCAAGGACCGCAAGGAGGACCTGCGCGCCCTGGACCGGTGGATGGGCTTCGACGCCCTGCGCGAGCGGCAGGAGAAGCGCCGCCACAAGCTGCTGATCGAAGAAGAGACGGCGCTGCGCGCGCTGACGGGCGTGCTGGCCACGGCCCACCCCGAGCAGCTCCAGCCCGCCGCCGTGCCGCTGGCGAGGCAGCTGCTGGACCGCGCCGTGGACGCGCCCCGCGCGCAGAACCGCTTCGCCGCGCTGGAGGCCTTCCGGCAGCTCGCGCAAGCCGTGCCGGGCGTCGCCGCGTCGCTGCCCGAGGTGGGCCCCACGCTGACGAGCCTCGCGGGCCAGGAGGACGTGAGCCCGTTCTTCCAGGCGGAGGCCCTGCGCGCGCTGCTCACCGTGGACGCGCTGACGGGCCTGGCCCTGCTGCGCCAGCGGCTGCGCGCGCAGGCCCCTTCGGAGAAGGACTTCCTCTTCCGCCGTCAGGTGCTGGAGCAGTGCGCGCCGCTGCTGTCGGAAGAGCACCGCCTGCCGCTGCTCACGGAGGTCGCGCACCACGACCCCAGCGAGTACGTGCGCATGGGCCTGTGCGCCCTCCTCGCGCAGCGTCCGGACGGCCAGCCGCTGCTGCGCCGTCTGGCGGGCCTGGAGTCGCTGCCCGCCGTCGCGGGCAGGCCCTGTCGGAGCCGAGCCGCGCGTGCGCCACCGCCGTGCCGT
>NZ_JBKGHJ010000704.1:0-3284 GCF_046520365.1 Corallococcus sp. 4LFB | reverse complement strand
CTTCCGCGAGGCCGGCCGTTCAGGCTTCGCCTCCGGCCGCATGCAGTCGCTGTCGCTGGACGCGGGCGCGGTGCAGTCCGTGGAGCGCGTGCAGAAGCAGCTGCGCCGCGCGGTGCGCGAACAGGGCTCGAAGCCCGGACGTCCCGAGGACGTGGAGCAGGCCCTGATGCTCAGCGTGCTCGCGGGCTACCCGGACCGCGTGGCCCGCAGGCGGCGGCCCCGCTCCCCCGAGCTGCTCATGTTCGGCGGCGGCACCACCAGCCTGTCCGAGTTCAGCGTCGTCCAGGACGCGGAGCTGATGGTGGCCGTGGATGCCGAGGAGCGCCCCGGGCGCGGCGCCGTCGTGCGGCTGGCCAGCGCCGTGGAGGCCGAGTGGCTGCTGGACCTCTACCCGGACGCGCTGGAGGAGGTGGACACCCTCCAGTGGAACCCGGACTCGCGCCGCGTGGAGCGCCTTACCCGGCTGGCCTACGGCAACCTCATGCTGGAGGAGACGCGCACGCCCGCCCCTCCGTCGGAGGAGGCCGCGCGCGTGCTGGCCGAGGCGGCGCTGGCCGCGGGCCCGGAGCGCTTCGCGGAGCCGGAGGCGCTGGAGCAGTGGCGCACGCGCGTGGAGCTGCTCGGCAAGGCGTTCCCCGAGGCGGGCTTCCCCGCCGTGGACGCGGCCTTCATGCGCGACGCGCTGGCGTCCCTGTGCGTGGGCGCGCGCAGCTTCTCCGACCTGGAGGGCGTGTCGCTGCTGGATGCGCTCTACGCGCGCCTCACCTCCGAGCAGCAGCGCCTGCTGGCGAACCACGCCCCGGAGCGCGTCACCCTGCCCGGCGGGCGCGGCGTGAAGGTGCACTACGAGCCCAACAAGCCACCCTGGGTGGAGTCACGGCTGCAGGACTTCTTCGGGATGGCGCAGGGGCCCAGCGTGGGCGCGGGCCGCGTGCCGCTGGTGCTGCACCTGCTGGCCCCCAACATGCGCGCCGTGCAGGTGACGACCGACCTGGCGGGCTTCTGGGAGCGTCACTACCCGGCGATCCGCAAGGAGCTGTGCCGCAAGTACCCGCGGCACTCGTGGCCCGAGGATCCGCGCCACGCCGCGCCGCCCGCGCCCCGTCCTCCGAGGCGCTGAAGGCGACGGCGGGACTACAGGCGCTTGTGCATCTCCAGGTGGTCGATGCCGGCCTCGTCGAAGACGGCGCCGACGGGCTGGTAGCCGTGCTTCTTGTAGAAGTCGAGCGCGTAGAGCTGGGCGTGCAGCATGATGCCCGTCACGTTGCGGCGGCGCGCCTCCTCCTCCAGCGACGTGAGGAGCAGCGAACCCACGCGGGCCTTGCGGTGCGACTGGAGCACCGCCATGCGGCCAATCTGGCCCCACGTCCCGCTCTGCCCGGCGGGCGGCTCCGGCAGCTTCACCAGGCGGCCCGTGCCGATGGCGTGGCCCCCCTGGATGGCGAGCACGTGGTAGGCGTGGGCGTCCTCGGCGTCGCGCTCGATGCCCTCGGGCACGTGCTGTTCCTCGATGAACACCACCTCGCGGATGGCGAGGGCCTGCATGAGTTCCGCCTCGTCCTTGATTTGGGCGATGGTGACGGGTGCAGGGGAGGTCTCGGGGGGCGTCGGCATGGCTCCGGGCAAGGTACACAAAAGGCCGCGCCGCCAACAGGCGGAAAAGACCATCCGCCTTCCGGCCCGGCGCTCCTCCCACGCGGTCGCTCCGTCCCCTGCCCCCTGGCGGGGAGCGGTCTGTCGCGAATGCCCCGCCGCATCGGGTCATCCGGTTGCAATTGCCCTCCTACGTCGGGCGGTCCCGGAGGCCTCCACTCAGCGCGTGGGCGAGGCCGCTCGGAGGAGGCCCACCCCGGGGAGGGCATGGTAGGGTTCAGGGCAATGCGTACCCGAGCCCTGTTCGCCCTGTCCGTGGGCCTGCTGTCGACGCCCGCGCTCGCCCAGAAGGAGTTCTTTTTTGGAACGGGAGAGCCGCCCGTGTTCCGCGAAGCGGACATGGACAAGCGGTTCCTCCGCTCCCGCGTCAATCAGGCCCTGGTCCAGGGGACGAGCGACGCGAACTGCGCCCAGCTGGTGGGCGCGCTGCTCACCATCGTGGGCGAGTCCGCGCCGTACCTGCACAAGCGCGACGAGAACTTCTACCTGGACCCCGTGCTGATCCAGGCGCTGGGCACGCAGCTGTCCACGCCGCGCTTCCCCGCCAACATGTACCTGGTGTCGATGATGCGCCGCGTGCTCATCGACAAGCGGCTGCCGTCGGAGTGGATGCAGACGGCGGTGGCGCTCGCGCCGTACTACCCGCCGCTCGACCTGAGCAAGCTGCGCTTCATCGCGGACGGCGTGAAGCCCGTGGACAGCTTCTTCTTCACGCTGCCCGCCATCCTGGAGCGCTACGACGTGGAGGTCCTCAAGGCCAACACCACCGCGGCCAGCGTGGCGGACGCGAAGTTCCGCGACGACTACCTCGACAAGGAGGTGGCCTTCGCGGGGCTGGAGTTCATTGACGCGAAGCTGGAGAAGCCCAAGAAGCGCAGAAAGAAGGGCCCTCCGCCCGAGCCGCCCGCGCTGGTGGCCCGGCTCGTCTACTACCTGCCGGATCCGGGCAACGACGGCCTGCTGGCGGGGCTGACCTATGGCAAGCCCAAGGTGCGGCCCGCGGTGAACATCACGGCGCGGCTGAAGGAGGACCAGTACACGGCGCTGACGCAGCTGCCGAAGGGCTCGCGCGTGCTCCTGCGCGGCCGCTTCTGGGAGTACCGCAAGCAGCTCAAGGAGCTGGAGGTGCGCGACGCGTACCTGTTCCAGGACCGGGACTGGACCCAGAACCCCGCGCTCGCGGACCCCAACGCCGTGGCGGCCTGCCCGCTCGCGTTCAACGACCTGACGGGCACCGCGCCCGTGCAGCCGGGCGGCTTCGGCGGCAAGCGCTAGCAGCGTGCCGTCCCGCGTCCCGCACGCCCATCCCGGGGGCGGCACCCCTGCCGTGCCGCCTCCTTCGCGCCCTCCTCCCGGGAGCGCGCCCCGCCTGACTGGCACGGCCGCTGCTCATGCCCGCGCATCCCTTGCGCGCGAGGCATGCCATGAAGGTCGAAGGTCAGGACGCTCCTGCCGGTCACGAGAAGGTCCCCGCGGAGAAGGACGCGTTCAAACAGGCCCTCCAGCGGACCTCCGGACGGCCCGGCGCGCCGCTCCGGCCCGGGGCCCGCCGTGAGCCGGTGACACCGGGAATCCCTCCGAAGCCCGGGGCCGTGCGCCCCCCCGGTGCCCCTGGGACGGGGCTGGCGGCG
>NZ_JBKGHJ010000703.1:0-3294 GCF_046520365.1 Corallococcus sp. 4LFB | reverse complement strand
TCCAGGTGAAGGTGCGTGGCTTCCGCATCGAGCTGGGCGAAATCGAAGCGGCGCTTCGCCGCACTCCGGGACTCAAGGACGCCGTCGTCGTCGCCAAGGGCGAAGCCGCCGACAAGCGGCTGGTCGCCTACGTCGCGCCCAGGGCGGATGCCTCGCTGGAGGCCGAAGCCCTCAAGGCGCAGCTGCGTCAGGGGCTTCCCGAGTACATGGTGCCCTCCACCTTCGTGGTGCTGGACGCCATGCCCCTCAACGCCAACGGCAAGGTGGACCGCAAGGCTCTGCCGGAGCCGGAGGCGCCGCAGTCAGGCAGCACCTACGAGGCACCTCGCACGGAGACGGAGGCGAAGCTGGCGTCCATCTGGGCGGAGGTGCTTCGCCTGCCCCAGGTGGGCGTGAAGGACTCCTTCTTCGAACTGGGTGGCCACTCCCTGCTGGCCACCCAGGTGGTCTCGCGCGTGCGCGCGGAACTTGGGGTGGAGCTGCCGCTGCGTGCCCTCTTCGAGTCCTCCACCGTGGAAGCCCTGGCGGGGCGGCTGCAAGGGACCGCGGGCACGCATGCGCCCAAGCTCACCCGTGCCACGCACGAGGGCCCGCTGCCGCTGTCCTTCGCTCAGCAGCGGCTGTGGTTGCTGGATCAGCTCCAGCCGGAGGACGCGTCCTACAATCTCCCGGCGGCGCTCCAGCTCACAGGACACCTGGATGTGGAGGCCCTGCGTCGCGCCTTCGAGGCGCTCGTCGCCCGTCACGAAGCCCTGCGCACCACCTTCCACGAGCATCAGGGTCAGCCCACGCAGCGGATCCATGCTCCGGCGGCATGGACGCTGCCGCTCACGGACCTCTCCTCCCTGCCCGAGGATCAGCGCGAGAACGAGGCCCGGAAGCTGGCCGACGAGGAAGCCCGGCGCCCCTTCCGACTCGCCACGGGCCCCCTGCTGCGCAGTGCGCTGGTGCGCCTGGCCGAGGGCTCACACCTGCTGCTGGTAACGATGCATCACATCGTCTCCGACGGCTGGTCCATGGGCGTCCTCGTCCGCGAGCTCATCTCGCTGTACGCCGCATTCCATGACGGAAAGGAGCCCGGGCTCACACCGCTGCCCGTGCAGTACGCGGACTTCGCGACGTGGCAGCGCAACTGGCTCCAGGGTGAGGCGCTGGACGCGGAGATCCACTACTGGAAGCAGCAGCTCTCCGGAGCACCCGCCGCGCTGGAGCTGCCCACGGACCATCCGCGTCCGCCCGTGCAGTCGCACCGGGGCGCGACGGTGGAGGTGCGCATTCCCTCGGAGGTGTCTCACGCGCTGAAGGCGCTGGCCGGACGCGAGGGCGCCACGCCCTTCATGGTGCTGCTCGCGGCGTTCCAGGTGCTGCTCTCGCGCTACTCCGCGCAGGACGACATCAGCGTGGGTTCGCCCATCGCGGGCCGCACCCAGGCGGAGACCGAGGGCCTCATCGGCTTCTTCGTCAACACGCTCGTCCTGCGTGCCCAGCTGAACCCGCGCGCGACGTTCCGTGAGCTGCTCGCCCAGGTGCGAGGCACGACGTTCGCGGCGTACGAGCACCAGCACCTGCCCTTCGAGAAGCTCGTCGAAGCCGTGCAGCCCACGCGGGACCTGAGCCGCAGCCCGCTCTTCCAGGCCATGTTCGTCCTGCAGAACACGCCCACCGAGGCGCTGCGTCTGCCGGGCCTGTCGTTCCAGGCCCTGCCGCTGGAAGCCCACTTCGCCAAGTTCGACCTTTCGCTGGCCCTGCAGGAGGTTCAAACGGGACTGGTCGGTTCGTTGGAGTACGCGACGGACCTGTTCGACGCGGCGACCATCCAGCGGATGGCCGGGCACTTCGGAGTGTTGCTGGAGGCCATCGCGCGGAAGCCGGGCACGCGGCTGAGCGACCTGCCCCTGCTCACCGACTCCGAGCGCCAGCAACTCCTGGTCGACTGGAACCCGGAAGCAGCACCCGCGATTCGCGAGCCGAGCATCCCCGCGATGGTGGAGGCCCAGGTGCGCCGCACACCGGACGCGCTGGCTGTCATCACGCCCGAGCGGCAGCTGACGTACCGCGAGGTGGACGCGAAGGCGAATCAGCTCGCCCACCGTCTGCGTGGCCTGGGCGTCGGGCCCGAGGTCCGCGTGGGCTTGTGCGTTGAACGCACCGAGGACCTCGTCATCGGTGCGCTCGGCATTCTCAAGGCCGGTGGTGCGTATGTGCCGCTGGACCCCAGCTACCCGCGTGAGCGCCTGGGGTGGTTGCTGGAGGACGCCCAGGGCCCCGCCCTTGTTGCCCATTCGCATCTTCTGTCTGCACTGCCCGAGACGTCGGCCACAGCGGTGTGCCTGGACTCGGATGCGGAGTTGGCGAAGCAGCCCACCACGGCGCCCGAGGTGGACATCCACGCCGGGCACCTCGCCTACCTCATCTACACGTCCGGCAGCACCGGCCGTCCCAAGGGCGTCGCCATCTCCCACGGCAACGCTGTCTCCTTCCTCCACTGGGCCCTGGCGACGTTCACCCCGGAGGAGTTGAAGGGCACCCTCGCCGCGACGAGCCTCAACTTCGACCTCTCCGTCTTCGAGCTCTTCGCCCCGTTGAGCAGTGGCGGCGCGGTCGTAGTGGCGCGCAACGCGCTGCACCTGGCGGAGCTGCCCACCGCTTCCCATGTCACCCTCGTCAACACGGTGCCCTCCGCCATGGCGCAACTGCTGCGCCTGAATGCGGTGCCGCCCACCGTGCGCGTCGTCAACCTTGCCGGTGAAGCCCTGCCGGAGACGTTGGCCAGGCAGGTCTACGCCGTCCCGACGGTAGAGAAGCTCTACAACCTCTACGGGCCCTCCGAGGACACCACCTACTCCACCGCCTCACTCGTCGGCCGTGACGAGGTGCCCCTCATCGGCAGGCCTCTGCCCGCCACGCGGGCCCACGTGCTGGATGCTTCGTTGCAGCCGGTGCCCGTGGGTGTCGCGGGTGAGCTGTATCTCGCGGGCGAAGGCCAGGCGCGCGGCTACCTGCTGCGGCCGGAGCTCACCGCGGAGCGCTTCGTGCCGGAGCCCTACGGCCCTCCAGGTGGCCGCATGTACCGCACGGGCGACCGCGTCCGCTACCGCGTGGACGGGCGGCTGGAGTACCTCGGCCGCATCGACTTCCAGGTAAAGGTGCGTGGCTTCCGCATCGAGCTGGGCGAAATCGAAGCGGCCCTCCGCCGTGCACCGGGCCTCAAGGACGCTGTCGTCGTCGCCAGGGGTGAGGCCGCCGACAAGCGCCTCATCGGCTACGTCACCGCGCGCGAAGGCCACTCGCTGG
>NZ_JBKGHJ010000702.1:0-3299 GCF_046520365.1 Corallococcus sp. 4LFB | reverse complement strand
CGCGCACCAGCGCTTCCGTCGCCGCCGCGCGCACCGGTTCGAGCAGCGCGCCCTTGAGGCTCCCCGCCGACACGCCGTCCTCGCGCAGCATCAGCCGCAGGCCCACCGCGTCCGCGGGCCCCCGGTACACCGTGGCCACCACCGCGCGCAGTGACTGCTTGCGCGCCTCGGCCGCGAAGCTGAGCGCGTCACCAGAGCCCGGCTCCCAGCGCTCCAGCAGGATGTCCACCACCCCGTTGCACCCGAGCGCGAACGACAGGCCGCCTTCGTCCTCCGCGGTGTCGCCGGTGGTGTCGTAGCGCAGCACGCGCGGCCCCTCCGACGTCCAGAAGAAGGCCTTGCGCACGAGGTCGCCCTCCAGACACCCGCCGCTCACCCCACCCGCGAGCCAGCCGTCCGCGCCCATCAGCATGCGAGCACCCGGGCGCCGGTAGGACGAGCCGGACACCGCCACCACCGTCGCCAGCACCACCGGACCGGAGGCGCGCCCGCAGGCCCGCAGGAGGTCATCGAGTTCCTTCATCGCCCGTCCATCTAACCACCCGCGCCTCGTGACCGGGGCGAATCCACGCGGGCCGGAGGTGCACCGTCCGACTCCACTTTCATGCCCGGCGCAAGCAGGGCGACCGTCCAGCCGACCGCCCGTCCCCTGCATGACGCTGGCGGACGTGGCCTGTCGCCACGAACTTGAGCGGAGGACTTCTGATGGAGGCTCGGTGGAATCAACAGCGCGACGGCATGACGCCCGACATCGCTTCCCCTTCGCTCATGTCACCCCGCGGGCCGGGCGCCCCAGCAAGGAGAGGGCGTCATGAAGATGCCCGAAGTGCTGGAGCATCTGCCCGCCGTGGGACACCTGCTCGGCCGCAAGCCGGGCGGGCAGGAGGACATCTTGCCCAGACGTGACCCCACCCTCACCCTGCCGGACTTCCACGCCGTGCCGCTGCCCGCCAGCGAGCGCCGACTGGGAGACGGCCGCACCTTCATCGTGCACCACCCGTCGCCGCGCGCGCCCCGGGGACCGGGCCTCACGGTGATGAGCTACAACATCCTCCTGGGCGGCGAGCGCCAGGAGGCGCTGCTGGAGTACTTCACCCAGCTGGAGGCCCAGGACCGCATGCCGGACGTCATCGGCCTGCAGGAGGCGGGCGTCCCCATGGCGGTGCTGCTCGCGTCCCGCTTCGGCTTCCACCTGGCCTACCAGGGCAGCGACGGCGACGACGGCACGCGGCTGGTGAACGGCAAGGCGTGGCTCAGCCGCCATCCCATCGTGGACGCCGCGCACTTCACCTACGTCCTCACCGACGCCGAGCGCACGGACGCCATCGCGCGCCAGGGCTACGCGGGAGAGCTGGTGGAGGACCGCGGCGTGCTCTGGTTGAAGCTGGAGGTGGAGGGCCACCCGCTCTACCTCTACAACCTGCACCACGCGCTGGGAGACCCGGCCATCAACGCGCTCAACCTGCGCCAGCTCAACGCGCTCCTGCACCGGCGCGAGGGCGTCCCCGCCGTCGTGCTGGGCGACTTCAACGCCAACACCGCCATCAAGCGCGGCGGCTCGTGGCTGGTGGCGCACCTGCTGCACCCGAAGCAGGACAACGACACGGACACCATCGAGGAGTTCCGGCTCCGCTACGGCGACGACATGCACAACGTCACCGTGGGGGACCGCGGCGTGGGCAACATCGCGGATCCGCGCCTGCGCCACGAGCTGCACGTGCTGGAGCAGGACCTGCCGGAGACGGTGTGTCACGCGGCGACGGTGCGCGTGCGGCTGGCGGACCACTCGCTGACGACGCCGCACCACGCCCGCACGGAGCTGAGCTCCGGCCAGATTCCCAAGCACAGCCCCGCGTGGTGGCGGCTGCAGGACATCGCGGACTGCGCCACGCTCACCTCGCACCCGGACAGCCACGGCGTGGTGCACGCCACGGGCAAGCGCTTCGACAACTTCTACGCGACGCGCACGCTGGTCCCCGTCCTCTTTGAAGTGGACCGCTCCACCGAGTCCTCGGACCACCAGCCGGTGGTGGCCCACTTCCGCTTCGCCGACGGGCTGGCCAAGGCCCCGCCGCACCACTGACCTTACGCGGCCACCGCTCAAGCGGCGATGGCCGCGCAGCGGTGGCGCGCGAACAGGTCCTTCACGTAGCGGCCCAGCAGGGCCGCGTCGATGTCCGGGCACTGGAGGTCCGTGCCCGCCAGCGCGGCGCGCGCGTGGTCGGTGCGCACGCGCGGCGTGCGGTGGTGCAGCTCCAGCACCGTGCGGGTGCCGTGGTAGACCTTCTCCCGGAGGAACGCGACCAGCGGGAAGAGGGCGTTGTCCGGCCCCACCCGCCCCAGCTCCCGCAGCCACACCGCCGGGGCCACGCGGCGCACCGGGTGCCCGTGCGCGCCCAGCATGTCGAAGAGGGCGTTGTGGGAGGGCTCCTGCTCGCGCTCCGGCGCCAGGTTGTACGTGCCGCCCGGGGCCTGGGTGAGCACCAGGTGCGCGGTGGCGCTGGCCACGTAGTCCACCGGCACCGGCAGCCAGTACTTGTCCGGCAGGTCCGGCGACATGCCCAGCTGCGCGTTGCCCACCAGCAGCCGGCACAGCATGTCGTCCGCGTTGCCGATGCCCGTGCGGCTGTGGCCCTGGATGAAGCCCGGCCGGTAGATGCTGACGGGCAGGCCGCTCGCGCGCGCGTCCACGGCGATGCGCTCCGCGACCCACTTGGCCCGCGTGTAGCCGTTCTCGTAGACCATCAGGTCCAGCGAGCGCTCCAGCGCGAAGTCCTCGTCCACCTCCTCCAGGCCCAGCAGCGTGCCCACCGCGCCGTGGACGCTGAGCGAGGACACGTGGTGCAGCGGCTTCGCGCGGCCGTGCGCGCAGAAGGCCAGCACCTGCTGCGTGCCGGCGACGTTGGGCGCCCCGCGTCCGCGTACGGCAGGATGTAGCTGATGCTCGCGGCCGAGTGCACCACCGCGTCGCACTGGAGCGCGAGGGCGTCATGCACGGACGCCTCCAGGCCCAGCCGCGTCCGGGTGATGTCGCCCGCCACCGCCTGGATGCGCCCGTCGCGCCAGGGCAGGTGCACGCCGTACTTGCGCGCGGTGGCGCGAAGCCGCGCGCCGGCCTCCGCGTCGTCGCGGGCCCGCACGAGGCAGTGGATGCGCTCCACGCGCGGGGCCAGCGCCGCCAGCAGGTGGATGCCCAGGAACCCCGTCGCCCCCGTGAGCAGCAGCGTGCGCGGCGGCTGCTTCACCGTGGCGGGCACCGCGAGCAGGGGCAGGGCCGCGGAGCGCGCGTCGTGAGCACG
>NZ_JBKGHJ010000701.1:0-3311 GCF_046520365.1 Corallococcus sp. 4LFB | reverse complement strand
CGCCCAGGCCCGCCTGCCACACCAGCGCCTCCACGAAGCGGCGCACGTCGCCTGGGCCGCGCACCTCGCCGGCCTGCACCGCGGCCTCCAGCCCGCCCGAGTGCGCGAAGCCCCCGGTGGGGAAGCCCGAGTCCGCCAGCTGCAACACCCTCCAGCCGGAAGCCATGGCGCGCGCCCCCTTCAGAACAGCGAGTAGCGCTGGGCCAGCGGCAGCCAGGTGGCGGGCTCGCAGCGCAGGAGCGCTCCGTCCGCGCGGACCTCGTAGGTCTCCGGGTCCACCGTGATGACGGGCAGCGCGTCGTTGAGGCGCATGTCCTTCTTGCCCAGGGCGCGGCAGTTCACCACCGCGGACAGCCGCTTGGTGAGCCCCAGCCCCTGCACGGTGCCTTCCTTGAGCGCGCGCCCGGACACGAAGGCGAGGCTCGTGGAGCCCCGCGCCCGGCCGCGCGCGCCGAACATGGGGCGCATGAGGTACGGCTGTGGCGTGGGGATGGACGCGTTCGCGTCCCCCATCTGCCCCCACGCGATGAAGCCGCCCTTGAGCACCAGCTCCGGCCTGGCGCCGAAGAAGGCGGGCCGCCACAGCACCAGGTCCGCCAGCTTCCCCACCTCCACGGAGCCCACCTCGTGGGACAGCCCGTGGGCGATGGCCGGGTTGATGGTGTACTTCGCCACGTAGCGGCGGATGCGCAGGTTGTCGTTGTCGCCCTGCTCGCCGGGCAGGCGCCCGCGCTGCTCGCGCATCTTGTGCGCCGTCTGCCACGTGCGGGTGATGACCTCGCCCACGCGGCCCATGGCCTGGCTGTCGGAGGCCACCATGCTGATGGCGCCCAGGTCGTGGAGGATGTCCTCCGCGGCAATCGTCTCCCCGCGGATGCGGCTCTCCGCGAAGGCCACGTCCTCCGGAATCTCGCGGTCCAGGTGGTGACACACCATGAGCATGTCCAGGTGCTCGTCCAGCGTGTTCACCGTGTACGGCCGCGTGGGGTTGGTGGAGCTGGGCAGCACGTTGGGCGCGCCGCACACGCGGATGATGTCCGGCGCGTGCCCGCCGCCCGCGCCCTCCGAGTGGTACGTGTGGAGGGTGCGCCCCTTGAACGCGGCCAGCGAGTCATCCACGTAGCCGGACTCGTTCAGCGTGTCCGTGTGGATGGTGACCTGCACGTCCTCCGCGTCCGCCAGCGTGAGGCACGTGTCGATGGCGGCGGGCGTGGTGCCCCAGTCCTCGTGCAGCTTGAGCCCGATGGCGCCCGCGCGGACCTGCTCCAACAGGCCGTCCGGCAGGGACGTGTTGCCCTTGCCGGTGAGGCCGATGTTCAGGGGCAGCGTGTCCGTGGCCTCCAGCATGCGCGCCAGGTTCCACGCGCCCGGCGTGCAGGTGGTGGCGTTGGTGCCGGTGGCGGGCCCGGTGCCGCCGCCCACCCAGGTGGTGATGCCGCTGGCGATGGCCTCGTCCGCCTGCTGCGGGCTGATGAAGTGGATGTGCGTGTCCAGGCCGCCCGCGGTGAGGATGAGCCCCTCACCCGCGATGACCTCCGTGGTGACGCCCACCACCATGCCCGGCGTGACGCCCGCCATGACGTCCGGGTTGCCCGCCTTGCCAATGGCGCAGATGCGCCCCGCCTTGATGCCCACGTCCGCCTTGAAGATGCCCGTCCAGTCCACCACGAGCGCGTTGGTGATGACGCAGTCGAGCGCGTCCGCGTCGCCCGCGCCCGCGCGCTGGCCCATGCCTTCACGCAAGACCTTGCCGCCGCCGAACTTGCACTCGTCGCCGTAGACGGTGGCGTCGCGCTCCACCTGGAGCCACAGGCCGGTGTCGCCCAGCCGCACCCGGTCTCCCGTGGTGGGGCCGAACATGTCCGCGTAGTGGCGTCTGTCCATGGTGCGGCTCACGGGCGGCCCTCCCCTTCCTGCTCGTCGCTCTCATCGGCCTCGGCCTGGTGACCGAAGCCCTGCGCGCGCACGGCCTGGAGCAGTTGCTCGCGGCCCGCGCCGGACACCTTGCCGCTGCCCAGCGCGTTGCCGCCGCGCACCACCTGCTCGCCCGCGATGGGGACCAATGACACGGTCTTCACCTCGCCCGGCTCGAAGCGCACCGCCGTGCCCGCGGGGATGTCCAGCCGGTGGCCGTAGGCGCGGCCCCGGTCGAACACCAGCGCGCGGTTCACCTCCGCGAACGCGTAGTGGCTGCCCACCTGCACGGGCCGGTCGCCGGTGTGCGTGACGCGCAGGCGGATGGCCTCGCGGCCCGCGTTGAGCTCCAGCGCGCCCTCCTGCGCGCGCACGTGTCCGGGAGGACCTTCCGGCGACGCGGCGGGCACGGTGAAGCGCTCCCGCGGCGGCACCGGCAGGAAGCTGCCGTAGAGGGCCAGCTCCAGGTCCCCGTGCTCCGCCACCACCGGGTGGTGCACCGTCACCAGCTTGGTGCCGTCCGGGAAGGTGCCCTCCACCTGCACCTCCGCCAGCATCTCCGGCACGCCGTCCATCACCTGCGCGCGGCCCAGGAACCGGCGCCCCAGGTCCATCAGCTCCGCCACGCCGCGGCCGTCACGGATGTACTCCAGCAACTGCGTGGCGATGAGCGCCACCGCCTCCGGGTAGTTGAGGCGCAGGCCTCGCGCCAGCCGCTTCTGGGCGACGACGCCCGCCTGGTGCAGGAGCAGCTTGTCCACGTCACGGGGGGACAGATGCATGGGGTCCGACTCCCTGGGCTCTTCCGGGTGCGGGATGCGACGGCCGGCCAGACCCTAGCGCCACGCGTCAGCGTGGACCAGGAGGGGCGGACGTCCAGCGCTGTCCTCCCCCTCCTGGAATGTCCCCCATGAAGCGCTTCGAGGCCGGCCGCCCCAAGACGCCCAAGGCCATCGACGGGAGCTGCTTCGCGCAGAGGCTGTTCGACGGCACGCAGGAGGAAGGCCACGACCGCATCGGCCCGCGCAATCACGGCGAGGCCGCGGAGGGCCACGTGCCGGGCCTGCTGGGGGACGGCGCGAACCGCCTGCTGGGCGCGAACACCGCCGGGTGGCCCCCAAGGACGCGGGCAACCTGGTGGCCGGGCACCTCGACCGGCCGTATCCGGACTCCGGCGCGTTCGACCTCCCCCGCCATCAGTCACACCCGCCGGGCCCACGGGTCGTCCCCCAGCAGGCCCGGCAGGAACGACAGCCAGTCGCGCGTGGTGGCCAGCAGCGTCTCCAGCGACACGGCCGCCACGCGCAACAGCAGGCCGTCCCCGCCCAGGGGGCTGGCGGAGACCACCTCCCGGGCGCGGGGCTTCACCGGCAGGCCCGCCACGCGCTCGGCCAGGG
>NZ_JBKGHJ010000700.1:0-3327 GCF_046520365.1 Corallococcus sp. 4LFB | reverse complement strand
CGCCGTGTCCGCCGTGTCCGCCAGCGCCGACAGCTTGCTCGCGAAGCCCAGGGCGCGCTCGGGGCCCTGGCCCTCGGAGAAGGCCACGGACGCGTTGCCCGCGCTGCCCTGCACGAGCAGGGAGATGCCAACACCCGCCTCCTCGCGCAGCGTGCTCAGCCGGCCCGGGTAGTCCGGATCCACCAGCGCCCGCTGCCGGGGAATGAGCGCCGCGTGCGCGGCGAACACCAGCAGCTCCGCCACCGGCCCCGCGGGCCCGCGAAACACCACCCGCGTGAGCTGGCCGTCCGGAGCGTCGCCTCCGGAGCGGGAATAGACGAGCCCCGCGTCCGCCGCGCCGCCCACCTCCAGCCCCACGTCCGTCATCGAGGCCGCGGCCTTCTCCAGCGCCTCGCTCGCGCCAGCCACCGCCGCGTTCACGGAGGCCTCCTGGTAGCGCCCCGTCCCGGACAGCTCGGCCACCCAGCGAGCGTCGTAACCGCCAAAGGAGGAGTGCGTGTGCGTGGCCACCACCAGCACCTCCTTCACCCCCGCCTTCGCGGCGCGCTCGCGCACCCGCGCCGTGATTTCCGGGGTCACCAGGAGCAGGTCCAGCGACACCACGCCCACGCGCGCCCCACCCGCCTCCAGCACCAGGGCCCTCGCATGGAGGGGCTGCTCAGCCTGGCTCGCCTCGGGCCGGGGGGGCGGATAGCCCGCCACCACCACCGGGAAGGGCGGGGAGAGGGCCACCTTCGCCGCGCCCACCCGCAGGGGACCTTCGCCACGCACCTGTGACAGCACCTCGGGCGTGCGCTCCTCCCACCGCCCGCACCAGTTCCACGAGGCGAGCGCGTAGGCGGCCCCCGCCGTTAGCAAGACGAAGGGCAGCAGGGTACGGAAGAAGGAGCGCCGGGAGGAGGACATGCCGCGGGGAGCGTACCCTCTTGGCGCTTCCGGGCGGCTCCTACCTTTCGGGCAACGGCACCTTGCCTGGCCTACAAGGGCCGACGTCGTCAGCAGGTGGAATACCTGGCTTCAAGGCGTGCGTTCCTGTTCCGCTTCGCGGTCGAAAGGGGTAAGGCAGCGCGCCATGTGCGGCATCTTCGGAATCGTGGGTCATGGAGAGGCGTCCAACCTGACGTACCTGGGGTTGCACGCCCTGCAGCACCGCGGACAGGAGTCCGCCGGCATCGTCGCGTCCGACGGGCACACCCTGCGCGCGCACCGGCAGATGGGCCTGGTGGCGGACATCTTCACCGCGCCGGTGATTGAGAACCTTCCTGGCCAGGCGGCCATCGGCCACGTGCGCTACAGCACGGCGGGTGGCAGTGGCATCAAGAACGCCCAGCCCCTGTTCGTGAACTACGCGGGCGGCCAGTTCTCCATCGCGCATAACGGCAACCTCGTGAACGCGACGGAGCTCAAGGCGGAGCTGGAGTCGGAGGGCGCGCTGTTCCAGTCGGACGCGGACACGGAGGTGGTGATGCACCTCCTCGCCCGCTCCAAGCAGCCCACCTTCGAGGCGCGCCTCGTGGAAGCGCTGCGCCGGGTGGAGGGGGCCTACAGCATCCTGCTCCTCACGGAGAACAAGCTCATCGCGGTGCGCGACCCCAACGGCTTCCGGCCGCTGGTGCTGGGCAAGATGAAGGAAGGCGCGTACGTGCTCGCCAGCGAGACGACGGCGCTGGACCTCATCGAAGCCGAAATCGTCCGCGAGCTGGAGCCCGGCGAGCTGGTCGTCATCGAGAACGGCGTGCTGCGCACCAGCATGCCCTTCAAGCCCGCCGCGCGGCTGGGGCGCTGCATCTTCGAGCACGTCTACTTCGCCAAGCCGGACTCGGTGCTCTTCGGCAGCAGCGTCTACGAAGTGCGCAAGCGCCTGGGCATGCAGCTGGCGCGCGAGCAGCCCGCGGAGGCGGACCTGGTCATCGCGGTGCCGGACTCCGGCGTGCCCGCGGCCATCGGCTTCTCGCAGGCGAGCGGCATCCCCTACGACGTGGGCCTCATCCGCAGCCACTACGTGGGCCGCACCTTCATTGAACCGCAGCAGTCCATCCGCCACTTCGGCGTGAAGCTGAAGCTGTCCGCCGTGCGCAGCGTCCTCAAGGGCAAGCGCGTGGTGGTGGTGGACGACTCCATCGTGCGCGGCACCACCAGCCGGAAGATCGTGAAGATGCTCAAGGCCGCGGGCGCCGTGGAGGTGCACCTGCGCATCTCGTCGCCGCCCACGCAGTGGCCCTGCTACTACGGCATCGACACGCCCAGCCGCACGGAGCTCATCGCGGCCACCCACACCACGGAGGAGATCGCCAAATACGTGACGGCGGACTCCCTGGGCTACCTGTCGCTGGAGGGCCTGGGCACCGCGGTGGAGGACCCGAAGCGGAGCACCTATTGCACCGCGTGCTTCTCCGGGCAGTACCTCACCGACAAGCTGTCCCAGAGCGCGGGTGGCGCCACCAAGCTCAGCGCCTGAGTCGCGGGCCGCGCCTTCGGATGACGACCTGGACGAGGGGAGTCCGTGAAACGAACGGCATCACCCTCCACTACCTCCGGACGGGAGGCGCCCACCCTCCCGTCGTGCTGCTCCATGGATTGATGGGGAGCGGCGCCTGCTGGACGCCCGTGGCGCGCGCGCTCGAAGGTGGATTCGACGTCGTCATGCCCGACGCAAGAGGGCATGGCGGTTCGAGCACGCCGCACCACGGCTACCGGTACGACGACCACGCAAGCGACGTCGTGGGCCTCATCCGAGGCCTGGAGCTCTCCCGTCCGGTGCTGCTGGGCCACTCGATGGGCGGCATGACCGCCGCGGTGGTGGCGAGCCAAGGGGCGGCAAACCTCCGAGGCCTCATCCTCGTCGACCCGACGTTCTTGAGCCCCGAGCGCCAGCGCGAGGTGCACGCCAGCGACGTCGCCGAACAACACCGCCGGGCCCTCGGCCTCCAGAAGTCCGACCTCGTGGCCCAGGCCCGAGCCCGGCAGCCGCACCGCTCACTCGAGCTCATCGAGCAGCTCGCCGAGGCGCGACTGAAGACCCGCCTGGAAGCCTTCGACGTCCTGGCGCCGCCCAACCCCGGGTATCGCGAGGTGGTGAGCGCGATCGACGTCCCGACCCTCCTCGTCATTGGAGACAGCAGCCCCGTCGTCACGTTCGAGCTGGCAACGGAGCTGCGGAGCCTCAACCCACGCATCCGAATCGAACAGCTCCAGGACGCCGGCCACGGCCTCCCCTACGACCAACCCGAGCGCCTGGCGGAGCTCGCCGCGTCGTTCCTGCGTGAGCTGGCCTAAGTAGGTCGCCAGAAGTTCTCTAACAAATCGCGGAGCCAGAAGCCCTCGGCG
>NZ_JBKGHJ010000006.1:0-52116 GCF_046520365.1 Corallococcus sp. 4LFB | reverse complement strand
CCTGCGGGCCGCGGTCGCACGCTCGGCGCGCTACGCCCGGCGCTCGCCGCCCATCCCGGCGGGCCCGGGCGGGCGCGAGTTCGTCTGGCAGGCCGAGGCCAGCGACGACAAGCTCAAGCTGATGATGCGGCGCCACAGGGACGCGCCGCTGGAGACGGTGCTCGACCCCAACACCTGGGCGAGCACCGAGGCGCTGGCCTTCGCGGTGCCGTCACCCGACGGGACGCGGGTCGCGTTTGGCAAGGCCGTGGGCAGCCTGCATGGCGCCATCATCCACGTGCTCGACGTGGAGACGGGGAGGCTGCTGCCCGACCGGCCGCGGGCACGAGCCACGCGTCGCTGGCGTGGCGGCCCGACGCGTCCGGGTTCTTCTACGCGGCGTGCCCGGACCCCGGCGAGGTGGCTCCGGGCGACGAGGACCACTGGAACGCCATCTACGAGCACCGGCTCGGGTCGGGCGTGCCGGCGCGCAAGGTGTTCGGCGACGACCAGATGAAGGAGTACTGGTGCAGCGTCAAGGTCAGCGAGTGCCGCCGCTTCGCCGTGCTCTACAAGTGGGACTACGTCCACGCCAACGTCGTCTGCCTGCTGCGCCTCGCGGATGACGTGCTCGTGCCGGTGGCGCCCCAGATGCGGTCGCTCAACCAGGTGCAGGTGATTGGCGACTCGCTGCTCATCCAGACCGACCTGGAGGCCCCGCGCGGCCGGCTCTGCGTCGCGTCCCTGGCGGCGCCGACGCAGTGGCGGACGCTCATCCCGGAGGGGGCGGATCCCCTGCAGACGGTGACGGGGGTCGGCGGCCGGCTCTACGCCGTCTACTCGCACGCGGCCTCGCATCGCGTGCGCATCCACGCCCGGGATGGCACGTGGCTGCGGGACCTCGCGCTGCCGGCCCTCGGCTCGGTGAACCGCAACGAAGGGGAGGGCCTCGTCAGCGGCATCAGCGGAGCCTGGGGCGGCGGCGAGGTGTGGGTGAGCTTCACGTCGTACGTGCAGGCCCCTTCCGTCTACCGCTACGACTACGCGACGGATGCCCTGACGCCGTACCACGTCCCGGACGTCGGCATCGACGCGTCCGGATACGTGACAAATCAGGTCTGGTACGAGTCACCCGACGGCACGCGGGTGTCCATGTTCCTCGTGCACCGCAAGGACCTGCCGCGCGACGGCCGGCAGCCCGTGCGCCTGAACGGCTATGGCGGCTTCAACATCTCGCTGGAGCCGCGCTTCTCCGCGCTCAACGCCGCCTGGCTGAAGCTGGGGGGCGTGCTCGCCTTCGCCAACGTGCGGGGCGGTGGGGAGTACGGCCGCGCCTGGCACGAAGCGGCCTGCAAGACGCGGCGCCAGAAGGCGTTCGACGACTACATCGCGGCGGCGCGGTGGCTCGTCTCGGCCGGCTACACGACGCCCGCCCGGCTGGCCTCGCGGGGCAACAGCAACGGCGGGCTGCTCGTCGCCGTCACGGCGCTCCAGGCGCCCGAGTCCTTCGGCGCCGTCTACTGCCGGGCGCCCATCCTCGACATGTTGCGCTTCCCGAGCTTCGGCCACCTGAGCTCGGCGACCGTCGAGTACGGCTCACCCGACGACGCCGTCGAAGGGCCGTACCTCGCGAGCTATTCGCCCTACCACAACGTCCGGGCGGATCGCGGCTATCCCGTGATGGCCTTCGTGTCCGCGTTGAACGACCGGATCGCGCCGCCGCATGACCCGCTCAAGATGGTCGCCCGGTTCCAGGCCGAGGACACGCGCGGCGGACCCTATTTCCTGCTGCCGCTCCGGGACTCCGGGCACGGCGGCGGCACCACGATGTCGGCGCTCGTTGAACAGGACGTGGACGAACTCGGCTTCTACTGCTGGGCGCTCGGCATCACGCCCCCTACGCCCGGCGCATCCCTGGAGACCCCACCATGAATCAGGAAGACCCGAAGACAGACCTCCGGAGCGTCGGTGTCATCGGCGCGGGAACGATGGGCATCGGGGTGGCGCATGATCTGGTGCTGCATGGCCTGTCGGCGGTACGGGTCGACGTCTCGGAGGCCGCGAAGGTGAAGGTGTCGGAGGTGCAGGAACGGCTGCGGTTCACGACCCGGCTCGCGGACGTCGCGGGCTGGGACTTCATCATCTAGAACGTCCCCGAGGTCTTCGCGACCAGGAGCGCCGTGCCCGGAGGGAGCGGAGGGAGCGAGCCCCGGGCTCCCGGAGGCCGTTGCAGGGGGCACGGGAAGGGCGTGGCGGCTGGCAGGGGGAAGGGCCGGATGCACGCGGCGCGCTCCGCCTCCCTCCTGCCATCCCGAGCACCCGTCCCCAGCGTGAGTGACGGAGGCAGAGACCGTCATGGCACAGGGATATTCCATCAACATCGGTTTGAACGCGGTGGATCCGAAGCACTACGCGGGCTGGGATGGCCAGCTGAAGGCGTGCGAAGCGGACGCCGAGGACATGATCAGCATCGCGAAGGCGCAGGAGTTCAGCCGCATCCGCCCCTTCCTCACGAAGGACGCCACGCGCGCCAGCGTGCTCGCGGAGCTGGGCGAGGCGGCGTCGGTCCTCCAGGCCGGAGACCTGTTGTTGTTCACCTACTCGGGGCACGGCGGCCAGCTCCCTGACATGAACGGGGATGAGGACGACGGCCTGGATGAGACGTGGTGTCTGTACGACGGGGAGCTCGTCGACGACGAGATCTACCACGCGATGTCGAAGCTCAAGGCAGGCGTGCGGGTCTTCATGCTCTCCGACAGCTGCCACAGCGGCTCGGTGAGCAGCGTGGCCTATGCGGCCCTGCGCTCCAGCGGCAGCCTGCAGCTGCTGGTGGACTCCATGCGGAGCACGGAGGCCACGGAGCGGCACTTCAAGGAGATGCCGCAGGGCATCGAGCAGCGCACCTATCGCGAGAACAAGGCGATGTACGACGCCATCCTGAAGGGGCTGCCCAAGGAGGACCCGAGGCTGACGCTCAAGGCCACGGTGCTGCTCATCTCCGGCTGCCAGGACAACCAGCTCTCCAGCGACGGCGTCTACAACGGCCTCTTCACGGCCAACCTGCTGCGCGTGTGGAACGGCGGGAAGTTCAAGGGCTCCTACCCGACGTTCCACCGCCGCATCCTGCGCACCATGCCGCCCATCCAGTCCCCCGCGTACTCCATCATCGGAGTGCCGAGCCGCGAGTTCGAGCGGCAGGTTCCGTTCCGCGTGGGCTGAGGCGTCAGTCGACGTACTGCTCGGTGTCGGCGCCGTCGAGGTGCCGCACGCGAACCTTCGAGCGCGGATGGTGGAAGGCGAGCTTCTCCTCTCCCCCTTGGTACGTGTCCCGGGCTGCCTCTCGCGAAAGGATACGGACCCGTCGGGGCTGGAGTTGTCCAATGGCCTGGACCGTTGAAGGACTCCCTGACCAGAGGAGTGGACGGTTTCGCGAGGGAGTCTGCTGGGACGGCCCGTGGCGCGCGAAATGCTTTGCCTTTCGCTGTCTCACAACCCAGGGGGTCTCATGGAGAATGCCGACAAGACCAGTAGGTTCATGGAGTCCACGCGCCTGCCCACCGCCAGCGCGGGTGAGCTGACCGCATGGTGGGACCGCAGTCTGCCAAATAACCTTGCGTACAGCGGGTACCTGCCGTTCAAGGTCAAGATCGCCGGCAATACGATCGAGGATGGGGTGCGGGTGCTGCGGTTCTTCGTGGTCGGCCATCCATCACCCGCCGACAAGCCTTTTGAGCTGAAGCTGCAACTCGAGCACAGCCATGTCTGGCCGGACCTGCCCTCGACGGCTCAGCTGGGGGGCAAGGACCAGTTTGGGTTCCTCTTCCTGACGCCGCTGTGGTTGTCGAACAACGCTGTTCCCGAGAGCCTCGCCGCGGGGGGCGGCAAATGGCCGATTGGTGCTGCCTTGGCTCCTGCGCTCGCCCTTCAGCTGCTTGAGGCGCTGCAGGACGAAGGGGTGCGCCAGCAGGTGCAGCAGTTGATGGCTGAGCACCTCCCGTCGGAGGGCTGAACGCACCATGGACTCCTACCTCACGGTGATCTCCTACCCGGGGAAGATGGAGACCGTCTTCGAGAACATTGCCTTCAACGTACAAAGGCAGGACTCGCAAGAGCGGCAGGGCGCGCAGTACCGCTTCTGCCGGTGCCAGGACCCGGCCCAGCTCTATGAACTCGTCATGAGCGCCGGGCGCTACCTCACACGTCTCGACCTCGTGGGGCATGGCTCTCCCACACGCTTCCGGCTCGGCGACGACAACCTGCTGGAGTTGGGGCGCGAGCCGCACCCGGTGCTCAAGCAGTTGGCGAGGGAGCTGCCCGAGGACGTCGAGGTCCGCATTCTGGGATGCCTGACCGGCATTGGCGAAGAGGGTCTTGCCACGATCCAGGCGGCCTCCGCGGCCTTGGGAGGCAAGACCGTGATTGGAACGACGGCCCGGGTTGAGCCGGAGCACTTCGGTCCCGAGGGGCTGCTGAAGAGCTTCACGGCGACTCACTCCTCGCGCAGGACCGACATCGCGAGACCCTTGCCGGTTCCCTTCGCGGTTCCGGCGATTAGAGCCGCGTCTGGGCGCACCCCGTACCTCACCCAGTTGCTCAATCTGGACGTGCGGGACGTGGAGGCCTTGCTTCACTGGAAGCAGTTCTTCCCCGCGGGCTTCCAGCCATGGGGCCGCGGTCAACCCCTGGCGCAGCCGGACTTCAGCCTCCGCCACGAGGGCATCCAGGTCACGTTCGCGTGCGACTGCCGGCTGGTCCTCATCCAGGACGACCCCGGGAAGTCCCCCCTGCTGATGGGATGGAGCAGCCCGGACCCGGTCCCGCTTCTGCCCGCGATGATGCAGGCGTTGGGGGCCGGTAGCCTTCCAGGGTTCCTGTTCGCCCCCACGGCCGCGCCTGCCCCGGCTCACACGGAGCCCCCCCGGGCGAAGCGCTCGCGGACTCGCTGAGCCCTTCGCTGTCCAGTTCATTGGACAGACGTCATCGCCGTTTGTCGTCCCGGCAGGACAGCGCGAGCGCGCCCGGAGCAGAGGGCCGCTCGTCGCTGGGCTTCACCCCAGGCGCTCCCCAGGTCGGCATGGTTTCCGCAATGGGAAGGCCGGGGTTCACACACAACGTCAGCCATGGAGTGACCAATGGATCGGCTCATGGAAGTCTTTTCAATCATCGCCGTCTTCTCGGGCATCCATGAGCGTGTGCTCGAGGCGATCCGGGCGCTCGAGGCCCGCTTGCCGGACAGGAAGGTGCTGCTGGACCGTCTCACCGTGGGAGGATGGAACTGGGCGCCCGCCGTCATCCTGGCGCTCGTGACTCGCGCCAATCTCCTGGCGCTCCTCTCAGATGGAACGCAGGGATTCTTCGCTTGCTACCTGCATTCTTGGTTCAAAGATGTCCCGGCGGATCCACTCAAGGAGGTCACCGGCTGTTTGCTGATGGGCCTGACGACGACCCTGGGTTCCCGTTTCTGGCATGACCTGGTGAAGGTGCTGGTGGACCTGCGCACCGGGCTCAAGTCACTGCCCGAGGCCGCGCGCAGGCTCGCTGCTCCGGATGTCTCCAGGGCCTTTTCTGTCGCGGCGGAGATGCTGGCACGTCACGAGACACCGGCGACCATGGCTGTTTCCGATGCGCTCCGTGCCGCGGCCGACGCCACGGTTCCGCTCCGCCCCGCCCATGAAGTGGTCACCACCCAGCTCATCTCCAAAAGTCACGGGTGATTTTCACGGATGTCTCAACGCAGCAGGTGATGTCGGGGAGGACATGTCATGGCAATGCGAACCAAGGGGCTCGAGCGGTTTCTGGCGAGGGCTGACTCACTGGAGGGGCTGCACGGACGGGAGGTTCCACACCTGGCGGAGTCAGGGGCCGGCGAGGAGGCCGCCGCGCCGGGCGAGCCGGGGTGCTCGGTCAAACAATTGCCCGAGCGCCTCCTGATGAAAGCGGCGGAGGTGGCCAGCAGGCTCAACCCCGTGAATGAGCCTGTTTTCGGAAGGATCGCCGCGGCGGCCGAGGGCGCCTTGCCCACTCCCATGGCGGCGGCGGTGATCACCTCCAAGTACTGGGGTCCCAGGCCTCGAAAGCTCACAGTGAGCTTCCTGGACAATGCGCCGGTGGACCTGCGGAGGCGTATCGTCACGCACCTGAACGCATGGGCCCGGTTCGGGTGCATTGAGTTCGTCGAGACCTCCGGTGTCGGGCAGATCCGGATCGCGCGCGAGCTGAAGGGATACTGGTCCTACCTGGGAACGGACGTCCTGCTCATCCCGCAACATCTGCCAACCCTGAACCTGCAGGGCTTCACCATGAGCACGGATGAGCGCGAGTTCAGGCGGGTGGTTCGCCACGAGGCGGGTCACACCCTGGGGATGCCTCACGAGCACATGCGCAGGGAGCTGGTGAACCGGATTGATCGCCAGAAGGCCTACGATTACTTCCTGCGCAACCAGGGCTGGAGTCGTGCGGCCGTGGACCAGCAGGTGCTCACGCCCCTGGAGGATGCGTCCATCATGGCCACTCCCGCGGATGAGGACTCCATCATGTGCTACCAGCTTCCGGGGGCCATCACTGTCGACGGCAAGCCCATCCGTGGCGGCGTGGACATCACCGCGTCCGATGCCGAGTTCGTCGCCAGGGTCTATCCCAGGGCCGGAGGGCTCCCCGGCATGGGGCGCGGCTCGACCGAGAGCGACTGGGCTGAGAGCGACGACGTCCGGGATGAAGACCTCCTGATCGACGCTGCCTGAGCCGTGCATGGCCCCGCCGCGAATCAACTCGCGGCGGGGGGTTCCTTCGCATGCAGGGGAGCTCACGGTGACTGCGGGTAACCCAGCCACTTCCGGAAGGAGGAGACCCGGGTGTAGACGGCAGGGAAGCCCGGGCGGGCGCAGCCAACCCCGAAGCTCGTGATGCCCACCTGAAGCACCTTGCCTTCGGCGGTGGTCATCAAGAGCGGCCCGCCACTGTCTCCCAGGCACGTGTTCTTCGTCCTGGGAGCGCCCGCGCAGAGCATCTTGGGCGTGATGGGATAGTCCCGCAGGTAGCGGGTGGCGCACTCCGCCGGCGAGGTTACCTGCACCTGCACTTCTCTCAGGACCGGTGCGCTCGAGCGCTGTTCGCGCGCGCGGCCCCAGCCGAGGGCGGTCAGCACCTGGCCCTCGTCCAGCACCAGGTCCGGCCCGGCGAGCTGCACGGGGGCGAACTCCACCACGGGGGCGGCCAGCCGGAGGAGGGCGACGTCGTTCTGGAGGCTCTGGTCGTCGAAACGCACGTGCGAGGTCACCGCGACGATCCGGAGCGCCCGGCCCCGGGTCGTGGACAGGTCATGCCTGCCAATGATGGCGTAGTGGCCGGTGGAGACCTCACAATGCGCGGCGGTCAGCACCGTGTCCGGTGTGATCAACGAGCCACCGCAATACTGTGTCAGCGTTCCCTGCTGGTTCCGGTAGGTGATGGCGACGCTGAAGGGCCACTTCCCAGGGGCGGCCTCGTTGCCTCCCGCGATGGCCTGGGTGGCGCGCACCCGTTCGGCGCGGGGGCTCAC
Organism: Corallococcus sp. 4LFB; assembly: GCF_046520365.1. Classification (NCBI taxonomy): domain Bacteria; kingdom Pseudomonadati; phylum Myxococcota; class Myxococcia; order Myxococcales; family Myxococcaceae; genus Corallococcus; species Corallococcus sp. 4LFB. The sequence continues at coordinate 44,600 of NZ_JBKGHJ010000006.1, read as the reverse complement.
GGCCTTTGATGCCGCGTGTCCGTCCGCGGTGGGTCGCGGCACGCCCCGGGCCTTGAACATCACCCGGGTGCTGTCCTCGAACGACAAGGCCACGGGATGCGCGGCGCGGCGGGCGGGCGGCTCCACGGCGTGGGGTGGATTCACGACCAGGGTCATGCTCCAGAACAGACCGAAGGGCCCAAGCGTCATGAGACGGATGCTCCAGCTCTCGCGGCATGGGAGGAGGGCCGCTCGCACCCACGGGAGTGCGTGAAGCGTGCCGCCCCCTGGCCATGGCTCGCCCCGTGTCGCTCCCTGCCCGTGCCCTGCCTCGCCTGTCCACTCCGGGCGACTGCATGCCAGGGGCCTGTCGAACCGGATGGACGGCGCGGAGCTCCCGAGGTGGAGTCCGCCTCACTGGCCCGGTGTGCAGTTGCACACCCGGATGCCATTGGCGGACACTCGCGGTCCGATGCCAGGGGAACCTGCCGCGCCGTCCCTTTCGGGGCCTGGCGCCATCGAGGTGGGCAGCCAGGTGGATGGCTTCCGCATCGTGCGTTTCCTCGCGGAAGGAGCGATGGGCGAAGTCTTCCTCGCGCAGGACGAGGAGCTGGGTCGGCGGGTGGCGCTGAAGTTCCTCAAGGTGGAGCTGCTCGGGGAGGAGCACGCGGAGCGGCTCATGGACGAGGCGCGCACCACCGCGCGCTTCAGCCACCCCCACATCGTCACGGTGCACGCGGTGGGCCGGCATCACGGACGCCCGTACCTGGCGCTGGAGTACGTGGATGGCGAGTCGCTCCGGGAGCGGCTCGCCCGCGAGGCTCCCGGCCTCCATGAGTCGCTGCGCATCTGCCGCGCCATCGCGGAGGCCATCGCCGAGGCACACCAGCACGGCATCATCCACGCGGACCTCAAGCCGGAGAACATCCTCATCCCCAGGGACGGCCGGGTGCGGGTCGTGGACTTCGGACTGGCGCGCGACGCGGGCGGTGAGCAGGGCGCCGCGTCCGGCACGCCGGCGTACATGGCGCCAGAGCGCTGGCGGGGCGTCCCCCCTTCGCCCGCCATGGACCTCTGGTCCCTGGGCATCATCGCGTGCGAGCTGCTGGAGGGACGGCGCCCGCTCGACGACGTGCAGCTCGCCACCTTCGCCTTCACGCCGAAACCCCTGGCCCTTTCCCCCCGGCTGCGCGGATTGCCAGGGGGAGACGTGCTGGAGCGCTGCCTCGCGCTGGAGCCCGAGGCCCGCCCCACCGCGAGGGAAGTGGCCCAGGCGCTGTCGGAGGCCCTCAGCCCTGAATCACTCCGTCTGGCGGACCGGGCGCCCTTCCGCGGCCTGCGTCCGTTCACCGAGGCCGACGCAGGGGACTACTTCGGCCGGGAGCTGGAGCTCGATGGCTTCGTCGAGCGCCTGCGCCATGAACCCCTGGTGCCATTGATTGGCCCCTCGGGGATTGGCAAGAGCTCCTTCCTCCATGCGGGCGTGTTCGCGCGGTACCGGCAGATGGAGCGCTGGACGGTGCTGCACGCCCGGCCTGGTCCCACGCCGTTGACCCGGCTCGCCGCCCTGCTGGGGACGGGGCGGGAGGGAGAGCCCTCCGTCAGCGCCGTCGCGAAGGCGCTCGCGAACCGCCCCGGCGAGGTCGTGCGTCTGCTGCGGCGGCTCTGCCATGAGACGGGCGGCGGCGTGCTGCTGGCGCTGGATGCGTTCGAGGAGGTCTTCACGCTCGCCTCGCCCGACGAGGCCGCGCGGGTCGCCGCGTGCCTGAGGGCCGCTGCCTCCGTGGAGGAACCCTGGCGCATCGTCCTGGTGCTGCGGGATGACTACCTGGGACAGTACTCGCGGCTGGAGCCGCTGCGGCCCTCGCTGGGCGCCGCGTTCGCGCTCGCCAGGCTGACGCCCGCGGCCCTGAGGGAGGCCATCACGGGCCCCCTGCGGCGCGTGGGCTATTCGGTCGACTCGCCTTCGCTGGTACCGCGGCTGGTGGAAGAGGTGGAGGCCCAGCCCGCCGGGCTGCCCTTGCTCCAGTTCGTCTGCATGGCGCTGTGGGAGCGGCGGGACGTCGACTCGCGCCTGTTGCGCGCTTCCGACTACGAGGCCCTGGGCGGTGCGGGAGGCGCGCTGGCCTCGCATGCGCAGCAGTTCCTGCAACAGCTTCCCGCGGAGGAGGTTCGCGCGGCGCGCATCCTCCTGCTGCGCCTGGTTACCGCGGAGGGCACGCGCCGGCCCCGCCCCCTGGCCGAGCTGCTGGAGGGGCTTACGGACTCCGCGCCGGGCGTGCTGGAGAAGCTCCACGCCAACCGGCTGGTGGTGACGACCCGGGACCCCCAGACGGACGAGGCGCTGGTGGAACTGGCCCACGAATCGCTCGCGACCACCTGGCCCGCGTTGACGCGCTGGGTGGCGGAGACGCGCGAAGAACGGATGCTGGTGCAGCAGCTGGAAGAGGCGTCACGGCTCTGGGACCAGCGGGGCCGGCCGGATGGGGAGACCTGGGCGGACGAGCCCTTGCGGCAGGCCCTGCGCCGGGTGGAGGCCTGGAACATCGCCTTGCCCACGCGCTCGCGGACCTTCCTGGAGGAGGGCCAGCGGCGGGCCCGGGCCCTGGCTCGCCGCCGCCGGTGGTTGTGGAGTGGCTTCATCAGCCTGCTGGTCGGGGTCTCCATCGCCGCGGTGCTCGCGGCGCTGGCCTTCCGGAAGAACCAGCTCGAAGCGGTCCGCCAGCAGGCCACCATCCGCCTGGCCTCGGCGGACATCGGTGAGTTCGACCTCGTCCTGGAGTCCCATGACTTCGATCCAATGGAGCAGCGCTGGACGAAGGCCTCGCGGTCCGACGTGGCGGGCTGGCGTCTGGCGCCCGTCCAGGGAGACACGAAGGCCGAGGAGGCGGTGCCCTACCGGGCGCCGGACCTCCAGCGGCGGCAGCTTCGCCGCGAGCCGGACGGGACCCTGCGCGAGCGCGTGGAGGCTCCCTCCCGGCCGGCGTGGCTGGTGGTGGAGCGTGAGGGCTGCGGCCCGTCCATCCTCCGGTTGGAGCGGCTCCCCGGTCACCGGGAGCGCGTCCCCCTCCAGGAGATTCGCCTCCCCATTCCGACGTGCGAGGCCTCGCGTGTCGGATTGGTTCCCGTCGCGGCGGGGCCCTTCTGGTGCCCGGAGGACGACGACACGCGCGAGCCGGAGCGGCTCATCGATGTGGCGGGCTTCGCCATGGACCAGACCGAGGTCACCAACGGTCAGTTCCGCCTCTTCGAGGAGGGCGTGCTCCGGCGGACGCCGTATGTGCGGGAGCTTCCACCGCAGCATCCCATCTTCTCGCGCTCGCTGGAGCTGGCGAGTCCGGTGACCGGACTGGACGCGTACTCCGCGGAGGCGTTCTGCCGCTACCTGGGAAAGGCCCTGCCGACCGCGGACGAGTGGCGCAAGGGCTTCCGGGGCGGCTTGACGCTCGACGCGGAGGGCCGGCGCGTCAATCCGGCGCCGAAGCGGAAGACCGTCTGGCGGGTGGCCAGGAAGCATCCGCCCGCGAACCTCCTGGGGCAAGACCCGTACCCGGGGGTCGCGCCCGTGGGCTCCTTCCCTGAAGACCAGAGCCCGTATGGCCTGCTCGACATGGCCGGCAACGTCGCGGAGTGGACCGAGACGACGGCCATGCAAGGGGACTTCCAGAACCTGCGAAGCCTCATGGGAGGCAGGTGGGATGCCCCCGTGGATCAAGGACACCACGAGGTCACCTGGACCAACCACCTGCCTCCCCGGCGGTTTGAGTTCGGGATCGGGATGCGCTGCGTGGAGCGTCCCCGTGCTCGCTCATCCCAGGCGCGGCCCGGGGAGCGCTGACGCGTCGCTACCCTGGCTGGCGATGCCGTGGCGGTTCCGCCAGCGAGGTGGCTGCCTCCTGGACGTCGGAAGAAAGCAATAGACCCCGGTAGGTATCCACCAGCCCCGTCTGGCCAAAGTGCCAGGGATGGAGGACGTCGGTGGAGACGGCGATCTTCTGCTGCAGGACCTTCCGGACGGCACTGAACATCCGAAGCCCCGTGTCCTCCGTGCCCGTCAGGCAGCCCAGGAACCGGACCGTGGCGTCGGGAGGGAGCAGCTCGTTGAGCTCGCGGATCACGTCGGACTCGATTTTACCGTCGTCGATGAGCACTTCATCGCCCAGCTTGAAATAGCCCGGGCGGCCGTGTCCCACGAGGTCGAGGACCGACACTTCAGGCCGTTCATCGGGGCCTCGGGGCTTGCTGTTCTTGATGGCCAGGCGCAGTCCGTTTCCATCCTGGCACCTGACGAATTTGTGTTCGTCGGACTGATTGTTCGCCGCGGAAGCGACCTCCTCGAACATGGGGTGGATGAGCCGAGGATAGGAGATGACGGTGAGGTGGATTCCCATGGGCGTTCGCGCTGGAAGCCTAGCCGAACAGGGGCGAGAGCAGGTCCGAGAGGCGATCCCGGAGCTGCTTGTCTTCAATCTGCTCCAGGATGGACTTGAGCTGGTTCTTGTCTCCACCGCCGATGGGCCACTTCCCTCCGCCCTCCACGAAACTACGCAGGTTCACGCCGACGGTCTTGCTTTGGCTTGCCACCCACGCAGGCGACAGCAGGAGGAAGCCGTAAGGTGCTTCCTTCGTGGCGAACTGGACGGTCGAAGGCAGTCCCGACCACGCGAACTTGTAGTCATCCTTGAGGTCGACGCGGAACGGCCCGAGCTGTTCATCCCGCGCGAAGCGGAAGGTCAGGATGTCCTGCTTCTTTTCGAGGTTCGTGGTCCGGCTCTCGAACTTGACCTTGAACGCGTCGTAGAGCACCAAGCCCTTGAACCACCAGGCGCGCAGCTCGTCTGGGTGCTTTTTCGTCGAGATGTCCGCCTGGTAGTAGTCCAGCGTCGAGCGGGTGTCATCCATGATGTGCCTCGTGTCAGACCGCGTGTGGTAATGCGTGAAGGACCAACGCCTTACTCCCGCGTCAGTCCGAAGGTCTTGATCAGGTTGTAGACATGCGAGCGGGTGAGGTCGAGCTGACGGGCCACCTCGCTCACGTTCCAATCGGAGGTCTTCAATTCGCGCCGCAGCAGGTCCCGCTGGAACAGGCGCGTTGCCTCATGGAAGGACAGGGGACCCTCCTGCTGGGCCCGGGCACCGTCTGTCAGATGGCGTGGCTCGACGTTCATGGCGCCTTCCGCGCTCGCGCGGATGAGGGCCGCCTCCAGCCGGTGCCGGAGCTGCCGGACGTTGCCGGGCCACTCCGCTGCCTCGCAGGCCGCGTGGAGGTTGGGGGAGGCCCTGAGCGCCGGCAGCCCATGCTCCTCCGACAGTCGCTCCAGCAGCTGCTCCACCAGGCATCCCAGGTCCTCCCGCCGCCCGGTGAGGCTTGGCATGCGCAGCGTGAAGACATTCAGCCGGTAGAAGAGGTCCTCGCGAAACCGCCGCTCCGCCACCTGTTGTTCCAGCTCCGCGTTGGTGGCGGCGATGACGCGGACGTTCGCCTTCGCCAGCCGGGAACTCGCCAGGGCGTAATATTGCTTGGACTGGAGCAGCTGCAGCAGCTTGCCCTGGGCCGCCAGCGGAATCTCCGCGATCTCATCCAGGAACAGCGTGCCGCCCTCCGCCGCCTCCACCTTGCCCACCGTGCGCCGCGCGCCTGGGAAGGCCCCGGGCAGTGACCCGAAGAGCTCGCTCTCGATGAGCCCCTCGGGAATGGCCGCGCAGTTGATCTCCACGAAGGGGCCGCCGCGCCGCTTGCTGTTGTCGTGGATGGCCTGCGCGAGCTGGGTCTTCCCCGTGCCGGAGGCACCGGTGATGAGGATGGAGACATCCAGCGGCGCCGCCAGTGCCACCTGCTCGAAGACGTGAGCCATGGCGCGGCTGCGGCCCGCGATGGCCTCCAGCCGCAGCTTCTGCCGGAAGGGGAGGGTGGGGTCTTCCGCCTCCCGCCAGCTTCCGGAGCCCGCGCGCTGCACCGCCGTGCCGATGAAGCGCGCCACGGTCTCCGCCGCCTGGACCGCCTCCGGCGAGAAGGGCCCCGCGCCCCGCTGACCCTCGAGGTAGAGGACGCCCGGGCCGCTCCCGCTCAAGGGCACGCAGAGCACCGCCTCCAGCCGCTGCTCCTTGACGCTGCGGGCCCCGGAGAAGCGCGGGTCGAGCAATGCGAAGGGCGTATGCAGCGTCTGCCCCGAGGCGATCGCCGCCGCGACGATGCCACGCGAGGTGACCGCGCGGATGTCCTCCTCTTCGCTCGTCGAGCACCCATGGGCGAGGGACCACCGGCGGCCCCCGGCCGTCGCATCCTCATACAGCTCCAGATAGGCCCGCTCCGCCTGGGTCAGCTCCACCAGCGCCGTCAGCACGTCGCGCATGGGCTCGCTGGGCGACGTGGCCCCCAGGATGCGGAGCAGTTGGAGGTACAGGCCCCGCTCGCGGGTCAGGCGGATTTCCAGCTCGGTCATGCCCGAGACTCTAGAACCCTCTACAAGTGAGACAAATGGCCTCCTCGCGGCGTGCATGCCCTTGAGGAGAGCACGTTGCATGCCAGCCCCCGTCCCGGGCGGGCCGATAGAAACTGTCCACCGGGCTGGTCAGTTCCGGCGCGGGAGATTCAAGCCGATTGGACACCGCGAGGGCATGTCGCTGGGAGAACAGTCCTGGCACGAAGGGTGCTGAGTGATGGTTCGCCGCGCCGCCGTGGTTGGGGCCGCAGCGGGGGGGGCCTCGCCAGCGGCGGCGTTGGCGTTCGCTCCCTGCTCAAACCATCGTGGAGATTGGCAAATGCCTGTCCAGACACCCGTCGTTCGCAGACGTCTCCTCCATACCAGGGCCCTGGCGGCGCTGTGCGCCATGGGATGGCTGCTCACGGGGATGCCCGTGAATGCGGCGGAGCCTGTGCCCGCCGCCGACAGCGACGAAATGAAACTCCTCTGCACGGGTGTTGAGGTCGTTCCCCGCCTGGGCCTCCCGTCGGACCCGCGGTTCGTCATCAACAGGATGGGCGCGGTGAAGCTCGTCAGGGACGCGAAGCCCTTGATGGCGGTCGATCTGGGGGGCAATGACCGCTCGGCTTGGGTGCAGGTCGAGCGGGTCACTCCCAAGGGTGTGCGCCACCCTGTCGCCTGCGGTCCCGTCAACCACGGGTTGCGGTATCTGCTTCCCGATGCGGACGCGGCGACGGAGAAGGACCGTCTGGTGGTGCGCCTGTTCGACCTGGCCCGGGGAAGAGAGGAGCAGGCCCGGCTCCAATCGATTCGCGAGGAACGGGAGAAGGTCTTGCTCACGCCTGAGTTCGTTGAGCGTGAGCAGGCTGCGCTCCGGAACCTGGCGAATGTGGACGCGATCACGGATGCCGTGAAGCGGTTCGTGGTGTCGCCGACTCCCAAGGCCGACGTGGAGGCTTCCGTCGTGGGGGCGCTCACCGAAGCCGCGAGCGTCGTCGAACAGCTCCGGGCTGCCTGCCCGGATGGGAAATCCACCAGTTCGGGGCCCGCGCTGCTCAAGAAGATCTGCGAGGAGGAGCGAACGCTGGAGGTGAAATTGAAAGCCGTCTCCGAGGCGTTCAAACGCTATGACCAGGCGTTGAAGGACGACGCCTTCAAGGACTGGCGCAAGGAGTTCCGTGATGCGCTGCAGGTGGCCGCCAGGGACTTGAAACCTGGAGCGCAGGTCGAAGGGAAGGCATACGAGGAGCATTGCAAGCAGGTCGCGATGTTGAACTGGCTCCACTCCGACAAGGTTTCGCATCTGGTGGCCCAGGTCGAGCTGCCCATGGTGGAGGGTTCGCGAATCGTCGAGGCGTCGTACGGTGAAGGCGACTCCAAGCAGGATCTTCCCTCCGGGAGCAATGAGCCGCTCGCGGTGTTGCTGCACGACGTTGTTTCCGGAGCGGAGCTGGCTGTGGGCACGAGTCAAAGCCTCGCCGAGCCCAAAGGTCCCGCGGAGGCATTGGCGGGGGCGATCACCTTCCTGGCGAATGCCAAGATGCTGGGCGGGATTGCCCGGGCGCCTGCCGCTTCTCTGGGTGCACCCGCGAAATCGTCTCCTCAGCGACTCCTGGGTTTCAGCGCGGAGTGGCCTTCCCTCGTCTGTCCAGGCAAGCCGCAAGGCCCGCCCGCGAATGCTGGGCCGTCGGAAGGGAACGTGGAGGTCACGCTCAAGGTGGACGTGGGCGCGCCATCCCTTGCGCGCACGGGGACGCGCACCCTCATCGTGGAGCCGCTCGACAAAGGCTCGCGGCGTGAAATCTATGTGTGTGATGGCCAGCCCTGCGAGCCGTCGAAGGAGAACGCCAAGGTCCGGAATCGGGTGGTCTTGAATGCAGACCGTGAGGATACCCTCTCACTTCTGGTGGAACTGGCGGGAACGGCGGCCCTGGAGGGACAGGGGGGATTTACCACCCCGCGTTACGTGGCGCTGGGAAGCAGTGCTGGCCCGCAGAGGGTCTACGAGTTGAGAGGTGACTACCGCGCGCAGGATGTAGCCTCCATTTCGGTCATGCTCGGGGTGCGCTTGAGCCAAGACCTTTTGGTCGCACTGGGCCCCAGCCTGCTCGTGGGCACGTCAGGAGGGACGTTCTCGCAGGTCGGAGTTCGCCTGGGGATCAAGCTCACACACGGGGTGTTCTTCACCACGGGCCCCAGCCTGCGGTTCGTCCAGACGGCCACGAAGGAGGCCCCGCTGGGTTCCCGCATCGCCGTGGCGAACGCAGAGGAGCCCAAGGTGCCCGCTCCCCCCGGACTCGAATACCAGCCGAGATTGGGATGGTCAGTGGGGCTCGCGGTGGACACGTCAGCGTTGACGGATGCCGGCAAGTCGTTGCTGAAGACCGTGGGGGTGACGCAATGAAGGCGTTCTGTGGGGTGTGGCTGGCGCTGTGGGTCGTGGTGGCCGCATGCGGCGGGAACGAGACGGTGACAGGCTATGACGCGAACCCTGAAGCCGAGTTCGATCCGGGGCTGTCCCTCCATTTCCCGGACATGCAGCCCAACGGCGCCCTGCCGCTTCAATCCGGAGGGACGTTCAAGGTGCGGCTGGAGGCAGTGATTCCGCACCTGTGCGAGCCCATCTCCGCGACCGTGGAGCTGGTCACCGCGGCTGCTCCGGAAGGCGCGAAGGTCTCTGCCGTGGCGACGCTGAGCCCGCAGAGCCCATGTGACAATGTTGCCGGCGAGGTGGAGCTGGCCTGGCCCGAAGGCGGCGAGGTGCTCGTGCGGGCGACGCTCGCCGGGGCCACCCGGGAGCAACGCGTGAGCTTCGGTCCACGCGGTGTCCTGGAGCTCCGGGTCGATCCGGCTCAAGCGGTGCTGCCTGCCGCGGGCGAGGTGGTCGAAGTGACTGTCCTCGCGACGCTGGACGGCGTGTCCGCTCCAGGCATCCCCATCCGGGTGGAGGCCGTCCCGGCAACACAGGTCCTTCCGGCCGCGGGCGTCTCGGATGCGTACGGCACCTTCCGCGCCAGCATCCTGGTCCCCAAGGACACGCTGGGAATGCGCATCGACGCCATCGCCGGAAGTGTCCGGACTGGGGTTACCCTCCGCGTTGCACCCTGACCCGGACTGCCGTGCCCGCCCTCATGGACGGGCACGGAGGTGTCGGCCCCTGGGAACATGCGCGGGAGTGCAATTGCTCCGAACACTGCTCACGCGCTGCCTCGCGGGGACCAGGAGAAGCAGCGGCCGAGGCCCTGAAGCAGCTCGAATGAGCGCCCGGAAGCAGCAGTTAGTCCTTCGTGCAGACGACGTCGTCGACCTGGAGGTGGTCGCGGTCGGCGACGCTGCGGCTCGGGTAGAAGAGCAGGCGCCAGTCATGCACGTTGCCGGTGAAGCGGAAGAAGACCGGCTGCCACTCATCGCTGTCGACGGCGATGAAGTCCGTCTGCGGGCTCCAGCCGGCGCTCGAATAGAGGCGGTGGCGGATGGTGCCGTGGCCCCGCACCCGGTACGAACAGGAGTAGTTGCCGGTCGGCACGTTGAACTTCTCCAGCGAGAAGCGCTCCGCGACCTGGATGGGGACCACGAACTGCAGCGCCGCCGAGCCGCCGTGCACCGCGCTCGTGTAGCGCATGAGCCGCGAGGGCTTGAGCTCCGTGCCCGGGTCCGTGATGCCGTTGTCCAGGCCGTACCAGAAGTCAGGGACGAAGTTGTTCCCGTAGTAGGGGATGGGGCGGGTGCTCCAGCTCTCGAAGCCACCATTGTGGATGATGTTCGCGGAGTGGTCGGCCGCGACGCAGCGCCTGGTGGCCGGGTCGCAGGCGGGCAGGGCGCCAAGGCAGTCGTAGGTCGTGAAGCAGGCCCCTTCGGCCAGCTCGCACACGCCCGTCGTGGGATTGCAGCTCGTCGCGGGGTTGCTGCACGTCACGCCAGCGCAAGGGTCGCCCTCGACGCAGAGGTGCGTGGCGGTGTCGCAGACAGGCGTCTCCGGAGTCCCCGCGCAGTCCGCATGGCGCACGCAGCGACCCTCCGCGGTCACGCACGTGTGGGTCGCATCGCAGGTCTGCCACGCGTTGCAGTCCGTGGCGTCGTCGCAGCGGCCGGAGAGCGGCTGGCAGGTCGCGGTGGCGTTGTCGCAACGCGCCCAGACCTCGCAGCTGACCTGATCACAAGGCTCCGGGGCCCGGACGCAGCGGACGTCGTCGATGAGCACATGCTCGCCGCTGGTGTTCCGGACGCTGAAGATGAGCTCGAACGTCTCGTAGACGGCGTTGGCGACGTTGAAGGTATACGCCACCCGGGTCCACGTCTGGGGGGTCACGGAGGTGTAAGACGAGTAGCTGGAGTAGGCCGTGCCAAAGAAGGCGTTGCGGACTTCGCCGGTCCCCCGAGCCTGGTAGCTGCAGGAGTAGCGGCCCGCGGGCATCGACTTCGCCACGGTGCTGAAGCGCCGGTGCGTGGAAGAGGTGTTGATCAACCGGACCGCGTTCACGCCCTCGAAGGACTGCGTCGTGACCTTCTGCACCTCATCGATGTTCGACGTGCTGCCGGACCACAGCGCCGGAAGCTCACCGGGCCACTCCTCGAAGCCCCCGTTGTCGATGACGTTCACGTCGGTGGACCCACCTGCGTCCGGCGTCCCGGAGCCCGCATCCGGAGTCTCCGTGCCGGCGTCGGGCGTCTCGGTGCCGGAGTCGGGCGTCCCGGAGTCCGCGTCAGGCTCCTCGGTGCCTGCGTCCGGTACGGGGCCGCCCGAATCCGGCGTCTCGACGCTCGCATCGGGCCGGGACTGCCCGGCATCCGGCGTCTCCGCTGGATTTGAATCACCGCACGCGACCACACACACCAGCAGGGAAGTCAGACACACTCGAAACAACGTCAACGCGAGCCTCCGGTTTCAGGACTGGATCTTTACTACCACACTGTTCCGGAGGCTTTCCCCTCCAGGGCCCTGCCGCCGGGCTCAGCCCCCGGCCCCGGTGTGGCCACCGCGAGGGGATGCGAGTCCTTCCTGGCATGCAGGGAGAATCCCTCCGGAGCGCCCCGACGGCGGGCGTGACCTCGCGCGCCTCGCTTTTCGCGCGGATGATCACTCTCGCCCTGTGGGGCCTGACAGGCTGTGTCGAGCAGCGGGACGCCGAGGTGCTCCCCGATCCCGGCACCTCCACCGCGAGCGCCTGCGAGGGCGTCGCCCCGCGCACGCTGGAGGAGGTCCATGCGGCGCACTTCGCCGCGGAGAGCCCCACGGGCTGCACCGCGGGGTGCCATGAGACCGGCGCGGGGGGCCTGACCTTCCGTGACGCCCACGAGCTGTGGCAGGCCACCGTGCAGCGGCCCTCGCTCGGCGACGCCTCGCTCCTGCTCGTGGAGCCCGGTCATCCGGAGCGCAGCCGCCTGTATCTCAAGCTGCGGCCGGACGCGCAGGGACGCATGCCCCAGGGCGGCCCCTTCCTGGATGCGGCCGCGCTGCAAGACGTGGCCGGGTGGATCTGCGCCGGTGCACCTGAGCCCTCCACCCTGGATGGAGGTCTGCCCGCCCGCCCGGTTCCCACGCTCGACACCCTCACGCCCTCCGCCGTGCAGGAGGGGGTGGGCGAGGTGGTGCTCTCCCTGGGCGGTGGTGGCTTCGTGGACGAAAGCCAGGTGGAGGTGGACGGCCTCGCCGTGCCCACGACCCATGACGGGCCGCAGCGGCTGGAGGTCCGTGTGGCGTCGTCGTTGACGGCGCGGGCCAGCACGCACCTGGTGCGCGTCGTCACCCCGGCGCCCGGAGGGGGCGCCAGCGCCAGCCTCACCTTCACCGTCACCGCGGCGGGCGTGGTGCTCCCCACGGTGTCCGCGCTGTCCCCCTGCGGCACGGTGGCGGGCTCGGGGGCGTTCACGCTCACCGTGCAGGGGATGAACTTCAAGGAGGGCGCGAGCCTCTCCTTCAACGGCACGGCGGTGGCGGCGACCTTCATCAACTCCAGCGAGCTGCGCGCCGCCATTCCCGCCGAGCTGGTGGCCGCCGCGCCCACCGGCAATGCCGCCACCGTCACGGTCGTCCACCCGGCACCGGGCCGGGAGACGTCCGCGCCCGTGACGTTCGGCGTGGCCAGCAAGGTGTCCACGCTGGCGTCGGACGTGCAGCCCATCTTCACGGCGACCTGCGCCACCAGCGGCTGTCACGCGACCGCCTCCACGCCGGTGAACCTCACCGCTGGCAACGCCTACAACGAGCTGGTCGGTGTCCCCACCAGCAGCAAGGGGTGTGGCCAGCGGCTGCGCGTGCAGGCTTGTGGCCCGCTGCGTGGACAGAGCTTCCTCATCGACAAGATCCTCGCGACCAACAGCAGCCCCGCGTGCTCCGGGGGCGCCATGCCCAAGGGAAGCCCCCTGTCGGCCGCGCAGAAGCAGGCCGTCATCGATTGGGTCGCACAGGGCGCACCCCGGTAGGGGGCCGTGCTCGAACTCTTCGGGCTGCCGTGGGGCATCCTCTTCTCCGGGCCCGGCGGCCTGTTCGAGCTGTTCCTCGGAGGCTGGCTCATCACCATCACCAGGGGGTTCCGGACGGTCACGCCCTCCGTCGCGGCGTAGCCGGCTTGCCGCGTGTGGCGATGCGCTTCCGGATCCGGCTCAGCGACTCGGGCTTCACGCGGATGTCGCTGGCCAGCTGGCAGGTCTTCACCCCCATGCTGTCCAGGATGGCCTGGGCCTCCTCGTCGGACAGAGGCGCGATGCGGCGGAAGGAGTCGACGAGCCTGTTCTTCACCCCGGCCCTCTGTCGCATGGCGGGATGCCTCCCCGTGGCACGTCCGCGACACCTCGTCCCGCGGCGGCCTGGGTTCTCCTTGCGAGCGGCCGGCTGTCGGTCCACGCTGGAGGGATGGAAAATCCTGCTGCTGAGTGGAAGCTGCCGTGGGACGGAGGGTGCCGCTGCGGAAGGGTCCGCCTGCGTGTCACGCTGCCGCCGCTGCTCGCCATGGCGTGTCACTGCACCGGCTGTCAGCGCATGAGCTCCAGTGCGTTCAGCCTGTCCCTGGCGGTGCCCACGCCCGGCTTCCAAATCCTCTCCGGAGAGCCGGTGGTGGGCGGGCTGCATGGGGCGTCGAAGCACATGTTCTGCGACTACTGCATGACGTGGATGTTCACGCGGCCCGAGGGCCTGGACAGCTTCGTGAACCTGCGGCCGACCATGCTCGACGACCGGAGCTGGTTCGTGCCGTTCATCGAGACCTACACGGACGAGAAGCTGCCCTGGGCGACGACGCCCGCGGTGCACTCCTACGCGACGCTGCCGGAGTGGTCCGCGTACGACGAGCTCGTCCGCGAGTTCGCCGCGAAGGGCGCGCGCCCCCGGTAACCGGCGCACCGCCATCCTCCCGGTCCGTCTCCATCTTCCGAGCATGCACGCTGGGCCCGGACGTGGAGACGCTGCGTGAAGGTAGCCCTGTTCCAGCTCTTCGCGGTGTCGGCCGTGGTGATTCGTGGACGAACCCCAGGCCTGGTGCGCCGGCGGCAGCGGACGGAGGAAGAGGAGAGCGCCACCAGGCGCCTCATGCGCAAGAAGGTGGAGCAGCCCCTTCCGCCACGGGAGCGCACCGAGCCCGCCGAGCCGCCGCAGCGAGGGGAGCAGGAATGGCCGGAGTTTCGCGTCCGGTCGCGGGACATGAGAAGGCCGCCCGCGGAAGGAAGAGGTCCTTCCCCCGCGGACGGCCCTGGACAGCGGAGGCTCACGAGGCCGCGGCTGGCGGCCCCGAGCACAGCTCCTACTCGGAGACGTACACCCGGCCGATGAACTCGCCCGTGTTACCGGCGGCGTCCGTGGCCGTGATGATGACGTCGTTGTAGCCCGTATCCGCCACACGCACGGAGTGGGTGACGGTGTTCGTCCCCTCGCCCACGCTGGACTGCTCCACCCAGTTGGTGGACACCGTCGAGGGCGACGCATCCGTCACCTCGCTGGTGATGTCCACCCAGACGGAGGGCTGGGCCTCGTCCGGAAGGGGCGAGAGGATCCGGATGGCCGGCGCGGTGCGATCCACGGTGACGAGGCGCGTCTGCGACACCACCCCGCCCTGGGCGTCGATGGCCGTGAGTACGATGGTGTACGTGCCCTCCTCCAGCGTCAGGAAGTGCACCGCGTGCCCGCCCGCCACTTCCGGCTCCACCGGGATGGGCGCCCCATCGTTGACGGTGAAGTACGCGAAGATGATGGGCGCGCCGCTCGGACCCGGCAGGATGTAGCCGCACGCCTTGAGCTGCTCATCGCGCGTGTAGCGGGGCATGTTGCACATGGTCATGTCCGGCGGCGAAGCCGACGGATCCGTCACGTAGATGGTGCTGCCGCAGCTCACCGACTGCCCCCCGAAGTCCGTGGCCGTGTAGGTCACGGGCGTGGCGCCGGGCGCGTAGAGCTGGGTGGGGGGACCGGTCACGGAAGCCACTGCGCACGCATCCGTCGCATGGGCCGCGGCGGGCGTCACCACCGCCCCTTCCGAAGACGGAGCCTCCACGATCAACGGCCCCGGGCAGACGATGGAAGGAGCCTGGGTGTCCACCACCGTCACCTCGCGGTTGGCCGAGGCGCTGAGCCCCACCCCGTCCGTCGCGGTGTAACCGATGTTGTAGACGCCTACCGTGCCGACATCGACCGAGCCGGAGCGGACGAGGCTGGCGGTCAGGTCACCCGCGCAGACGTCCGACGCGGTGGCGCCGGGGTCGGCGTACGCGCCGCCGTTGCACTCGAGGCTCTGCGACGCGGACCCCACCAGGGCCACCGTGGGAGCCAGGGTGTCCTGCACGCTGACGGTGCGCGAGGCGCTCGCGGCGTTGCCGGAGGGATCCGTCACGCCGTAGTGCACGGTGTAGCTGCCCGGGCGCGAGGTGTCGACGGTGCTGGACGCCACGACCGCGCCCGAGAGGTTGCCCACACACGCATCCGCGGCCGTGGCCCCCGCCTCGTGGTACGTGCCGACATTGCACTCCAGGGTGGCGGTGACCGGGTTCGGCGTGACGACCGGAGCCTGGGTGTCACGGACCACGACCGCGCTGGTGCAGGACGCGCCGTTGCCCGAGCTGTCCGTCGCGGTGTGCGTCACGACGTGGGTTCCCAGCGGATAGAAGGCCGGCGAGGGGCTGTTCACCGACGGCGTGCCACAGTTGTCGCTGGCGCTCGCCCTGCCGGTGTCCACGTTCGCGCCACCGCCCACGCACTCCGCCTGCTGGTTCGCGGGGCAACTGAGCACCGGCGCGCTGCTGTCCACCACCCGGACGCTGGCGGTGCAGCTGCTGGACAGCCCCGTCTGGTCCACGCACGTCAGCGTGACGGAGGTGGTCCCCAGGCCGAAGGGGCCCGCGGGCGACTGGGTGCAGCCCACCAGGTCGCCGTCCGGATCCGAGGACCCGTTGTTGACGTTGCCGGAGACGCCGCAGGTGGCGCCCGCGTCCAGCACCAGGTCGCGGCACACCGCCGTGGGCGGCCGCTTCGTCTGGGTCCAGTCCTTGAGGGCGAGGTTCGACAGCGCCACCTCCCCGCTGTTCTTCACGAACGAGGACTGCACCTGGTCCCGTCCCACGCCGCCGCTGCCCACGTAGGTGAAGCTGGCGTGGCCCGTGCTGTCCGTCGCGGCCTGGCCGGTGCGGCCGGCGTTCGGGCCGGCGTTGATGAGGAAGGACACCATCCGGTTGACCAGGGGACGGCCCAGGTCATCCTGCAGGGTGGCCGTCACCGTGTGGGACTGGCCCACGTCGCTCGTCGCCAGCGTAGGCCCGAGCACGATGCCCTCGCCGACGATGGCGACCGCCGAGCGCAGCGACAAGGCGGCGAAGAAGATGTTGTCGTCGTTCGAGGCGTTGAAGGTGTTGATGGCGATCTGCGTGGCACCGTGGCTCACGAAGGGCAGCACGTTGTACAGCTCGTCGTCGATGCGGGGACCCGGGCCCGTGACGAAGGGCGAGGGGTTGTCGTTGGTGTCATCCAGGCCGCCCACCGTCAGGAGCGCGCCGTTGGCGGAAGCCCCGTCATCCTGCCCGCCCGCCACGGACGTCAACCGCTGGCTGTTGACGTCCACCGTGCTGCGCTGCTGCTCGTTCAAAGAGCCAATCTGGCTGCCGTACGAGATGCCCAGCGACAGGTCCAGGGCCAGCTTCGGGTCGTTCTTGTTGAGGGGCTCCGAGAGGGAGATGTTGAACGTGTCACCCGTGGTGTTCTGGGCCCCGAAGAGCAGGATGGCCGTGTTGACGGTGGTTTCGCTCGGGTTGTCGAAGATGACGGTGAGGACCTCACCTTCGACTCGCGACGTGGCGGCCTCGGAGATGGTGAAGGACACGCGGCCCGCGGGAGCGGCGTCGAGCTTCCCCTTCACCAGGGACGTCACGTCCGCCCAGTGGTTCCACGAGCTGATGCTGTTGGCGATGCTGGTGCTCCAGGCCACGGCCTGGGAGTCGATGCGAACGTCCGTGTTGCCGAGCCTGTACCCCGAGAAGCCCGTGCTCGCCGCCGCCAGGTAGGCGCGGCGCACGGTGGCGCCCGCAGAGGGCTTGTCTGCCTGCACGACGCCGCTGGGCCCGTTGGTCCCCAGCCCGTCGATGGAGAGGGTGATGAAGCCCGACTCGGTGACCTTCAGCACGTTCAAGGCGGAAGCGGAGACCCGCTCCTGCCGGAGCTGGCGGGCCTCCGGCTTGAATCCCGGAGGCCTCGTGCCAGGCAGGGCCTCCTCATGAGGTGCGGCCTCCACCGGGGAGGCGCCTCCCGTGGTGGCCTGGGCGCTTTCTTCCGCCGTGGGCGCTCCACAGGCCGTCACCCACAGGCCGAGCGCCACGGTTCCTATCCATCGGCTGAGACTGCTTTGCATGGTGTTTCTCCTGAACGTCGGTGAACGTCACTTGAGCCGCGTGAAGCGAAGGCAAGGCAATGGCCCGCCAGCACGGGCGCCTGGATGCGCGCCCGTGGATGACGAAGCCTCGGTCTGGGAGGACGGGCCGGAGAGGCCGCGTCAGGGGGGAACGGGGTTCAGCCCGGCGTACGGAGGCTTCGCGCCGCCTGCGGCGCAGCAGGGCCGCCAGGGACACCACCAACCACCCGGTGGCCTCCGCCGCGCTCCCCGTGCGGCAGCCGCATCCGGATGCGTCCTCCGTCGCCTGGGACACGACGCGCACCGGGAAGGAACAGCTCGCGCTGTTGCCCGACGCATCGCTGGCGGTGAGCTCGACGGAGGTCTGGCCCACGGGAAGCGTGCTTCCGGAAGGAGGGCTGTAGCTCAGCGTTACCGTGGAGACGGCATCCGTCGCCTGCGCGGCGCCGTACTCGACGGCGCCCCCCTTGTCGCCGGAAGCGACGACCTCCTGTGCGGGCGGGCACGTCACCTGGGGCGGGGTGGTGTCACGCACCTTCACCACGAAGGAGCAGGTCTCGGTGTTTCCCGCGGCATCCGTGGCGGTGACTACGACGGCCGAGTCCCCCAGCGGAAACACGGCGCCGCTGGCGAGGCTGTAGCCAAGCTGGGGGGGCGTGCCGCTGTCATCGCCGCCTTGCGCGGGAGCATAGGAGACCCGGGCCCCGCTCGCGGCGGTGGCCTCCGCCGTCACGTCGCTGGCGCAGACCACCGTGGGAGGAGCGCAATCGCCGAAGCTGGCGGCGGGGACCGTGAACAGCTCATCGCCCTGCGTCCCGTTGGTGGCGCGGAAGTAGACGGAGCTCCCCACCAGGCTCAAGACCCGTGCGTCCGAGCCCGTGGCCCCGGGCGCCAGGTCCGCCACCAGCCGGGTGCCGGCCTCGGTCCCGTCGCTGCTCCAGGGCTCGGCGCCGTGCGTCCCGTCGTCCGCCACGAAGAGCAGTACCGGCCCCACCCGGGTCAGCGTGGAGCTCCCGGAGCTGTCGGCGCCGGCGCGCAGGTCCTTCACGAGCGTGGTGCCGGTGGCCGTGCCGTCGCTCCGCCACAGCTCGCGGCCGTGGGCGCCATCATTCGCCACGAAGTAGAGCCAGTCCCCATGGCCGTCAGCTGCGCGGGGAGCGCGTCGCTTCCCCCGTGCGGACGTCTCGGACGAGCGTGGTCCCCTCCGGGGTGCCGTCGCTCTTCCACAGCTCCTGACCATGCATGGGGTCGCTCATGCTGAAGAAGAGCGTGCTGCCCACCGCCTTGAGTTGCTCCGGGGATGAGTGGGAGACGGCGGAGGGAGGCTCGATGCGGCGGCTGCCATCGGCGAGGCCATCACTCCGCCAGAGACCTGACCCGTGGGTGCCGTCATCCGCGACGAGGTAGAGCCCCCCGGCAAGGGCCGTCAGCTCCGAGGGGAAGGAGGACTCGGGGCCCGGGCGGAAGTCCTTGACGAGCGAGGTCCCTGCCGCCGTGCCGTCGCTCTTCCACAACTCATAGCCTGACACCCCGTCCTCGGCGGCGAAGAAGAGGGTGTTGCCCACGGACGTCAGCGACGTCGGCTGTGCGCCGTTGCTCCCAGGAAAGACATCCTTGACGAGCGTCGTGCCCGCGGCGGAGCCGTCGCTCTTCCACAGCTCGAAGCCCGACACGCCGTCGTCCGCCACGAAGTAAAGACTGTCACCCAGGGCCAGGAGGCTGGTGGGCAGGCTGGAGCCCCCGCCCGGGACGATGTCCTTGACGAGCGTGGTGCCCGCCGCCGTGCCATCGCTCTTCCACAGCTCAAGCCCGTTCGTGCCGTTGTCCGCGATGAAGAAGAGCGTGCGGCCCACCCCCGTGAGTTGGGAGGGCGAGGAGCCATTGGCGCCAGGAAGGATGTCCTTGACGAGCGTGGTCCCGGTGGAGGTGCCGTCACTCCGCCAGAGTTCGACGCCACTGACACCGTCGTCGGCGACGAAGAACACGGCATCGCCGACGGTCACGCCCGCCTCCGGGGTGCTCCCCATCGCTCCGGGGGCGATGTCCTTGAGCAACGAGGGCGGACGACACTCGGGAGCGGGAGTACCCGCAGCAGAGGGAGCACCGACCGACAGCAGTCCCAGCAACAGCGGTACACACCTGCTCTGCCCCAGCAGCGTCCGGTTTGACATTCCATCCCCCCATGACAGCCAGTCCTGGCCACCGGTTCGAGTCAACGGGTGGGGGACGGCGAAGAAGAGGGGCCCCGGCAGCATCCAACCCAACAAATGGGGCCCGTATTACTAGCGTATCGTTCTTTAAAAATACACGATCAGTCAACTCCTGTCAGGGCTCTCACGCGATTTTTCCCGTCTGGCAATGCTGGGTCTGGGTACACCCAGATCGGCAATCGTTGTCACCGGCTACCTGGGTCGTGATTGACGGATGAGCGCCAGGGATTGGCCAGGCCGCGCGGCAAGCACTGCTCAGACTGGGGGTGCGTGGAGGCGTCCCACCCATCCCCAGGCAGTTACCTGCGTGCGGGGAGTGCGGCCGACACGCGGGTGCGACCGAAGGGCCGGCGGCTCACGGAGAACGGGCAACAGCGCGCGGTGGAGCTCTGGGATTCGGCGGCTGAAGGCAACGCCGTCGTGGTCCAGGCCCTGCTGGGCCAGGAGGGCCTGGAAGCCAGCGTGCGCACCGTGCAACGCGCGGTGGAGAGGAGCCGGCGCCAGGTGCACGCAGCGCAGGTGTGCACGGTGCGCTTCGAGACGAAGCCAGGGCGGCAGATGACATCAACCCGCCGGCCCCAAGGCGTAGTCATCCCGGCTGCTCAGCCGAGGCGACAACTTTCCTGACACAGGGGGCTTCCGAGACGTGAAGGACCTCAAGTTTGGCATGGGCCTCAAGCAGGTGCGCGTGAAGACACCGGACCGCAGAGACCGACTGCTGCTCATTTCCGCCCTGGCACAGGTGCTGCTGACGCTGCTGGGCGCCGCGGGCGAGGCGCTCGGCCATGACAAGCACCTGAAGGTAAATACCGTGAAGAAGCGGACTCACTCGCTCTTCACTCAAGGCGCCTACTCCTTCATGGCCATGCCACGCATGCGCGATGAACGTCTACTCCCGCTGGTGGAGCGGTTTGGTCAGTTGGTACGCGAGCACGCCGTGTTCCGCGAAGCCTTCGGGCTTATCTGATTCAGATGAGGGGATGCCTCAGCCTCGGAATGCCACGGCGTTTGAACGGCCTACTGCTTCGTGCCCGTGAAGACGTTGTGGGTGGGCGTGTAATACTCCCGGTAGGGACCGGGCTGGCCCCCGACGGGATAGCAGCCCTGATATAGCACCGTGGTCCAGTCCAGGGTCAGGTGCTGCCCGGCGTCCCAGCTCCCCGTGCCCGTCTCGCCCGTGACTTCGTCCCCGATGAAGTAGTGGCGGCTGCAGTACTTGTCGTGGACCGAGGTGGGCCCCGTGATGGGCTGGAAGCGCAGCGAGTCATCCGCCAGGACGTCCACGACGACCCACTCCGTGAACTGGGGGATGCCATGGATGCGGATCTGGGTGTCGCTGACCGCCTCGACCGTGAGGGTGAGCGAGGACGTGCCCGGGGTGGTGGTGGTCCCCGACGTGGTCTCGTAGGCGTCCTCTCCCACGTAGGTGCCTGCGAGCAGCGCCGTGGCCGGAGCCCGCTTCACGGTCAGGGTGAAGACCGTGGACTTCGACGCGTCCGCCACGGACGCCGCCTGGACGGTCACCTCCATCTCCTGACGGGCGAACGGGGCCGTGTAGACGACGGACTCACCCGTGGTCGCGGAGAGCGACCCCTCCCCGGACAGGATGCTCCAGCGCACCTCTGAAGAATAGGTGCCGGTCCCGCTCACGGATGCCGTCAGCACGAGGGTGCCCTCCGATGCCACCAAGGACTCACCCGACACGGCCACGTCGGTGACCGTGGCCCCGGTCTGCGGACCGTCTCCACACGCCGTCATTGAAAAGACCGCCAGCAGCAACACGAGACGCAAGGACCGCATACTGACCTCCGGGATGGGTTCAGATGCGCCGGAACCTAACACAGTGAATCCGAGCGGCCGGCAGGACGTTCCAATCCGCAACCTTCACGCCAATCCGGTCATGCCGCGCCTCCGTTCCGCGCGACCTGCCATGCAGTGCCAGCGACGCCGGCCGTGCGTGAGAGGGATTGCAGCCGGGTCTGGGCACTCAGAGCTGTCGCCCAAGGCCGTCCCGCGGCTTGTTTGAATAGCGCAAGCGGTGGGTGGTGGCCTGTCTCCGGGCGCGATCCGCGGGGTACGGCGCGCGCTTCAAGCACTCGGGCGATGACGCATCACGCGCGCTCGACGTCCTGGCCGCCAGGGACGGGTGTGTCGAACACCTGGGGGCGCGAGCGGGCGGGTGGCGCTGCTCGGCCGTGCTCGTGTCCACCGTGAACCTGTCTCGAGTTCCCCGCCGCCCGCGGCCGGCCTCCACGCGCCTGAGGGCACTTCACGGCGCGAACGACAACCTCTTCGCGCCGGAGCGAGCCAGACGGGAAATCGAAGCGTGCTTCGGCAGCGGCGCGCTCGCGAGCGCGTGGAGCATCTTCGATGGCGAGGGCCATCACTTCCACCGCCCGCGCTCCTGGGCCCAGGTCCATGCGGCCACCGTGTCTCTGCTGGATCCGTTCTGAGCCCGGATCGCGCTTCCTGTCTCATGGAGTCATGCGCCCGGTGTATTGTTCGTGCATATGCACTGGCACTTGCACCTGAAGCGCGCGGCCCTGCTGGCTGTGCTCTTCGCGGCGTCCGGGCTCACCGGAGTCGACGCGCACGCACAACAATGTGGCCCCGAAGCACCGCCCCCCGCCGTCCCGCTCAATGACCAGATGAGCGGCACGCGGGTCTTGCGCCGCCTCGTCCTCGGTCTCACGGGGACGACGCCCACCGTCGAGCAGTACGAGGCGATGGCGGCCGCGACCACGCCCGAGGCGCGGGAATCCATCCTGCGCTCCACGCTCGAGGCCGCGCTCGGCTCGCCGAAGTTCTACGAGCGGATGGTGAACTTCGGCCACGAGTGGCTCGCGGTGGGCGCATACACCACCGGCGCGGCGGGTGACGCCTACCAGGGCGACATGTCCGGCCACCTCTTCAAGTGCGACGCCAACACCGCGCACGCGGGCGCGTACTACGCCGTGCACGAGTTCGGCGATTCGAAGGACCCGGCCAGGCAGTGCCAGGACCAGGACGCCGACGGCAACCCCGCCGTGCCCGAGGTGCACCAGGTGGAGCCCTGGTGGGCGCCGGGCACCACCGTCACCGTGCTCGGCAAGGCCGGCTCCGACGTCACCCAGGTCACCGACAGCAAGGGCCAGCCGGTCGACTGCGGCCTCGCGAACGGCGGCTACTACGACCCCATGCTGCCCCCCGCGTGCGGCTGCGGCCCGAACCTGGTGTGGTGCAGCCCGCTCTACGGCCTCCAGGGCAAGAGCAACCACGACTTCGGCATGCAGCGCCGGCACCCCTACGAGGAGCCCGCGCGCCTCTTCGCGCACCTCGCGTGGCACGACCGGCCGCTCTCGGACCTCATCCTCGGGAACTACTCGGTCGGCACCAACTGGCTGCGCGCGCTGTACGTGCGCTTCGGCCGGCAGATGGGCACCAGCGCGCTGGACCAGAACACCACGTGGTGGCGTCCCGACGCGGACAACGCGCCGCGCGACCCGCTGCACCCCACGCCGAATGATCCGCAGGCGTGGCGCGAGTTCGTGGTCGAGGACCTGGAGCCCTTCCACCTCGCGCTCACCCCGAACCGGGCGCGCTCCGGCAGCATCGACCGCACCTACCGCTTCGACCCGCGCACCACGACCGACGCGCCCCAGGGCCTCCCCACCGCGGGCGTGCTCACCATGATCGGCTCGCTGTCGTCCTTCCCGCGCGAGCGCGTCCGGGCCGCGCGCTTCCTCGAGATGTTCGCCTGCCAGAGCTTCTCGCCACCGCCCGCGGACGTGCACTTCCCGCCCCTGGAGGTGGACCCCGGCACCGGCGGCACGTGCCTGCACTGCCACCGGACGCTCGACCCCGCGGCCATCTCCTTCAAGCGCTGGGACTTCAACCCGGCCCAGAGCTTCTACGTCCCGTGGCCCTTCATGCCGGGCGTGGGCCGCTACCGCGTCACCCAGGAGTGGCTGTCCGGGCAGTACCCGTACACCGGCACCTCGCCGGGCTACCGCTGGAAGAACGCGTTCGTCCCCAACACCCTCCTCACGCCCGTCACCCCCGAGCAGGTGAAGGCCAACCCCGAGGCGGTGCTGCTCGACACGATGCCCGACACGTACACGCTGCTCGGCGAGCACGGCGACGGCACCATGGGCCCGCTCGGCTTCGGGAAGCTCGTCGTGCGCTCCGGCGAGTTCGACCGCTGCGTCGCGCGCAAGATGTATTCGATGTTCATCGGCCGCGACCTGAACCCGGCCACGGAGAAGGGCTTCATCGACAAGCTCGCGCGGGAGTTCGTCGCGGGTGACCGGAAGCTGAGACCCTTCATCCGCTACCTCTTCGAACAGCCCGAGCTGCGGAGGGGCCTGTGATGAACACCTTGCGTTCGACCCTGATGGGCGCCGCGGTCGCGCTCCTCGCCGTGAGCTGCGTCGGGAAGATCTGGGACGCTCCCGGTGACTTGCCGGAGGACCCGGGCGGCGACAGCTGCGCGGCCGTGAGCAAGAACGACGAGATCCGTCTCGCGCTCGCGCCCGCGTGCCAGGGCTGCCACCTCACCGGCAACAAGCCCTTCTTCGCCTCGCTCACCGCCTTCGAGAGCGGGCTCGTCTACAACGAGAAGTACGTGAAGCGCGGCGACCCCGGGAACAGCATGCTCATCCAGCTGCTGAACGGCGTGGCCCCCGGCAGCTATCCCCAGATGCCGCCCGGGCAGCCGTACAACGAGCTCATCAGCAGCGGCCGCGTCACGCTGACCATCGCGCAGGTGGAGGACTGGATCCGGAACCTGCCG
The DNA here is from genome assembly GCF_046520365.1 of Corallococcus sp. 4LFB. Taxonomy (NCBI): domain Bacteria; kingdom Pseudomonadati; phylum Myxococcota; class Myxococcia; order Myxococcales; family Myxococcaceae; genus Corallococcus; species Corallococcus sp. 4LFB. The sequence continues at coordinate 20,392 of NZ_JBKGHJ010000006.1, read as the reverse complement.
GCCACGCCCGCGCAACTGGAGGCCCCCGTGGCGGAGGAGTTCAGCGTCCGCCGGCTCACCGCCGAGGAGATGATCATCAGCCTGATGGATCAGCTCGGGCTCACCCTCGAGGACTTCGTCAGCACCACCGACCCCAACTGGCGCAACAAGCCGTACGTGGCGAACGGCGGCAAGTTCTTCATCTGGCCCGGGGACTGGGCCCCCGGCATCTCGGGCGAGTACGTCTCCGACTCGCGCAGCGTCGAGCGCTTCGAGGCGCTCGGCGGCGGCAATTCGCTCCTGTACCGCAAGCGGGACGTGAGCTTCGGTCCGTCCGCCGCGCAGACGCTGGTGCAGATGTCCCAGGCGTGGTGCGCGCGCGCCGTGGACAAGAAGAGCAACCCGGCGGTGCTGCGCTACGTGACGCTCGCCGACACCTCCAAGAGCAACCCGGACGCGGTGCGGAAGAACCTGCGCTCGCTCTCCCTGCGCATGCTCGGCCAGCCGCCCTCGGACGCGGAGGCCCAGGCGCTGTACGAGCAGGTCTACCTGCCGCTGGAGGCGCAGAACACGCGCCTCGCCTGGATTGGCGTCTGCGCGGCGCTCATCCGTCACCCGATGTGGATCACCTACTGAGCGAGGACACCATGCCGAACACCTCTCGTCGCACCCTGCTCAAGTGGGCCCTCGGCGCGGGACAGCTCGCGCTCCTCGAGCGTGCGGGGCTCCTCGGTTCGAGCACCGCGCACGCCGCGGACGTCGACGTCCCCTCGCGCCTCGTGGTGCTCTACATCCCCGGCGGCTACCGGCCGGCGTACTACTTCACCCCGATGGAGGACGCGGACATCCCGCTCTGCGTCCCCACGCCCTCCAACTACAGCGGCGAGCCCGTCTTCTTCCAGGCGAGCCAGCTGGTGAGCCTCGCGCCTCCGAACGGCTCCTACAAGCCGCTGCGGACGTGGCAGTCGTGGAACCCCGCCGACCCGGCCGCGCGCGGCAGCTACAGCCCGCTCATGTACGGCTACACGCACTTCGCGCTGGCGGATCAGCTCAGCGTGCTGCACGGCATCGACCAGGGCACCAACGACCACTCGAGCGCGTTCATCTCCTCGATGTGCGGTGTCGCGGGCGCGGACTACCGGGCGCCCGCCGTGCACTCGGTCATCGCGAACCACCTGTACGAGAAGTACCGCGAGAGCCGGCCGCTGCCCTTCGTCGTCGTCACCGGAGAGCGCGGCATGCCGGTGGGCATGGGGCTGCCCTCCCACGCCTCGCCCCTGCGCGTGCCGTCCATCGAGGCGCTCAAGCCGATGCTCTCGGCGAAGCCCTCGGACAACCCGTGGTGGACGGGGCTCGACGCGCGCACCGAGGCGCCCGAGCTGGACGCGCGCGGGCAGCCCACCGGGGGCACCCTGAAGACGACGGCCATCGAGCGCTTCTCGCTGACGCGCGCCCAGCAGCTCCTGGGCCGCTCGACGGCGAAGGTGGACAACTACCTGGAGGGGCTGCACGGCTCGCTGTCGTCGGTGTCGCGCGTGCTCGCGACGGACGTCGTGTCCGTGCTGGAGAAGACCCAGGGCATCGAGCTGATGACCTCGAACCGCCCCGCGTACCTGTCGAGCTACCTCTCCAACCAGTCGTTCACGTACAGCTTCGGCCTCGCGAACTTCCACCTCACGGGGCTCGACCCGCGCATGGACCTGGCGCTGCGCCTGCTCAAGGCGGACCTCTGCACCTCGGTGCACGTCTCGCTGCAGCAGGACTTCGACACGCACAACGGCCTGGGCCATGGCTACAGCTGCGCGCACGGCCGCGGGATGATGGACAACGTCGCGCGCTTCCTCGGCGAGCTCAAGGCCGCGCCCGCGCCCGGCAAGCCTGGCAAGACGCTGCTCGACGACACGCTCGTGCTGGTGATGAGCGAGTTCGGCCGGAGCTGGGCCTCGCGGAGCAGCGACGGCAGCTACTACCTGCCGGACGATCATCACCCCTACACGTCCATCTGCTTCGCGGGCGGGAACGTGGCGGGGAACCGGCAGGTGGGCTCGTACACCCCGCGCGGGCTCGGCGTCCCGGTGGACATCATCGAGGAGAACGGCCAGGCCTCGAAGCGCGTGCCCCGCTCCGCGGACGCGGTGACGACCGCGCTGCGCATCCTGGGCATGGAGACGCACGAGTTCTTCATCCCCGGCGGCTACGGCGAGGTCATGGGGCTCCGCAAGGCGTAGTCCCGACCGGGCGAGTGGATGGCCCAGGGGGCAGGGAAGGCACCCTGGGCGTTACTTCCCGGTCAATCCTTTGGCCCTGGGGTACCCCTCCCTCTAGCGCGCTGTCACATGGGGGCGCATCAGGGTGCGACGTAGCGCGGCGGCTTGTTCATCCGCTGCATGGGCTGACTGGGGACCAGCGACGCGATGAACATGACGACGCCGGCCAGGGTGTTGTTCAAGGCCGTGCCTCCGGTCGCGCGGAAGAACGCCAGGGTCGAGTAGAAGAGCCAGACGGAGAGCACGGCGTTGAGCCAGCGCGCCTGGGGAATCCTGAGCGCGATGGCGGCGAAGAGCGCGCACAGCGCGCCCACGATCCACGTGTTCGTGCGCGACGCGGAGGTGTGAGGCCAGACGAAGGCTGAGATGAAGAGCCAGACGCCGACGACGATGTTGATGATCCGCGCGATGCTCCCCCCGTTGTGTTCCGCGGCCCTTCCTCCCGCGCGCTGCTTGCGTCCCGTCGTTGTCATCGCCACGGCCTTCCTCGCAATCGTTGATGTCCGCCCCTCGGACCTCCCTCATCCTGGGGACGTCTCTGCGCGCCGGACGCGCCAGCCAGACGCGCCGCACTCCGCGCCGGCCGGGGAGGGCCTGAAGCTCGCGGGGCCCGGCTGGCGGGCTGGTTGCTCGTGCAGGGGCGAACACGGCGAAGCCCGGCGGTGTTCACGAGCCAGCAAGGGAAGGCCCCTGCCCTGGAGGCGGATTCCGCCGGGGAGCCGCCCCCACCTACGTCTGGCGCCCTCGAACAGGAGGCAGATGATGGATCCGGCCGATAACGACGCTCCTTCCCGCCGGCAGATCGTCGGGGGAATGGTCACTGGCATTGCCGCCGCATTCGCCGCGCCCGCGCTGGCGCAGGACGGAGGGACGGCACCGGACGGGGGCGCGGCGAAGGGCACGGGGGCCCCCGCCGAACCCGCTCACCCTGTATCCCCAGCCTCCGTTCCCGTCCCAGTCGCAGCAATGGCCGGGCCTGGCCAGCAAGATGCGGCCCCGGCCGGACCACGGTGAGAAGAGCTACAAGGGCTCCGGCCGCCTCATGGGCCGCAAGGCGTTGATCACGGGCGGAGACTCCGGCATCGGTCGCGCCGCCGCCATCGCCTACGCGCGAGAGGGCGCCGACGTCGCCATCAACTACCTGCCCGCGGAGGAGCCGGACGCGAAGGAGGTGGTGGCGCTCATCCAGGCCGCGGGCCGTAAGGCCGTGGCGCTGCCCGGCGACCTCCGGAACGAGGCCTTCTGCACCAAGCTCGTCGCCGACGCCGTGAAGCAACTCGGAGGGCTGGACATCCTCGTCAACAACGCCGCCCGGCAGCACGCCCTGGACTCCATCCTCGACCTCACGACCGAGCTGTTCGACTGGACCGTCAAGACGAACCTCTACGCGATGTTCTGGATCACGAAGGCGGCGGTTCCGCACCTCAAGCCGGGCGCGGCCATCATCAACACCACCTCCGTCGTCGCGTATCAGCCGCCGGAGATCCTGCTCGACTATGCGATGACCAAGGGCGGCATCAAGGTCTTCACCGAGGCCCTGGCCAAGCAGCTGGCGAAGAAGGGCATCCGCGTGAACGGGGTGGCGCCGGGCCCCTTCTGGACGCCCCTCCAGGTGTCGGGGGGACAGACGCAGGAGAACCTCGTCACCTTCGGCAAGGACACGCCCCTGGGGCGTCCCGGCCAGCCCGCGGAACTCGCCAGCATCTACGTGGAGCTCGCGAGCCCCGGTGCGAGCTACTCCACGGGCCAGATTTTCGGAGCCACCGGCGGCCGCGGCGGACCCTGAGCCACGAGCGCGCATGGCACTGCCCACCATCATCCAGCCGCAGGGATGCGAGCGATTGGGGAGTGCCTGGGATTGCCCCCTGTGTCAGGAAAGTTTTCGCCTCGGCTGACGTGCCGAGCTGAAGACGCCGTGGGTCCGAGAGGGCATGTCAGACCGGTGAGGTGCAATCTCCCCGGCGGGGGCGAGCGGCTTCGCCACGACATGAACTCTTGGAGGCTTGGGACTTGGAAACCCCTGGACGCAGCTTCGGAAGCGCCGTGGTCATCGGCGGCAGCATGGCGGGGCTCCTGAGCGCGCGGGTGCTCGCGGACCACTTCGACAAGGTGACGCTGGTGGAGCGGGATGTCCGGGGGGAGGGGCCCGCCGCGCGCAAAGGTGTTCCGCAAGGGCCGCACATCCACGTGCTGTTGGACGCGGGCCGGCGCATCCTCGACAAGTCCTTCCCGGACCTGTTCGAGCAACTCCAGGTCCAGGGCGCCGAGCTCATCGACTCGAGTGGAGACCTCGCCTGGCACCACTTCGGGGTGTGGAAGCTGCGCCGCACCAGCGGCATCCCCGGGCTGCTGTGCACCCGGCCCCTGCTCGAGTGGAACGTCCTGCGTCGGGTGAAGGCGCGGCCCAACGTAGCGGTGCGCGAGGGCTGCTCCATCGAAGGGCTCATCCGCGACGAGAAGGGCACGGGGCGCATCACGGGCGTCCGGGTCAAGACACCCCAGGGCGAGGAGTCGTGGGAGGCGGACCTCGTCGTGGATGCCAGTGGCCGGGGCTCGCGGATGCCTCAGTGGCTGGAAGCCATCGGCTATGCGCGCCCGGAGGAAGAGCAGGTCATCGTGGACCTTTCCTACACGACGTGCCTGCACGAGCCGCCGCCCCACTTCCAGAAGGAATGGAAGGCGCTCTTCCTCTATCCCAGTCCTCCCAAGGCCTGGCGCGCGGGTTTCATCTCACACGTCGAGGGAGGCCGGTGGCTCGTCACCCTCAATGGCTACTTCGGGGAGCACGCGCCCACCGAGTACGCGGGGTTCCTCGAGTACGCGCGCTCACTGACGCGTCCGGACCTGTACAACTACATGAAAGAGGCCACGCCGATAGGGCCCATCTCCCAGCACAAGGTGAAGGACTGCCGGTGGCGGCACTACGAGAAGCTGCCCCGCTTTCCCGAGGGGCTGGTCATCCTGGGAGACGCCGCGTGTGCCTTCAACCCCCTCTACGGGCAAGGCATGTCGGTGGCGGGGCTTGGCGCGGAACTGCTGGACACCTGCCTTCGCGAGCAGGCCGAACGAGGCGAGCTCTCGGGCCTGGCGCAGCGCTTCCGCGAGCGGCTGCCTGAAGTCATCCGGCTCCCGTGGCTGTTGGGCACGGGCATGGACCTGCTGTATCCGCAGGCCGTCGGGAAGCGGCCCTTCGGGCTGGGCTTGCTGCACTGGTACATCCTGCGGCTGATGGAGCGCACGTCGACCGACGCACACGTCCATCGCCAGTTCTACCGGATCCTGCACCTGCACGCGGGGCTGGAGGCGGTTCTCCAGCTCTCCGTGGCCTTGCCCGTGTTGGGCCATGGCGTCATGTCGCTCCTCCGCCCTCTCGAGCGGCTGGCGAATACTGAGACACGGCCTCCCCCTCTCACGCCCCCGCGTCCAAGCCCTGTCCCGGTCCAGAAGTCCACGGGGTAGCCGCCGCGGCCCGGGCCCTTGATGCGTCAGGAGGTCGCGGGGGCCCTGGCGACCGTTGGGGGGCGCTGTGAAAGTCGACAGGCGTCAGCCACAGGCCTCGCACAGCTGATTGAGCAGGGGGACGACGCTCCTGGGCTCATGGGGGGCCAGCGCCCAGAGGGAGGGCTGGCACATCTTGCCGTCGCAGATGTGGGCGGCGATGCCTCGGCACTTGCGACAGGCGACGGCGCGACTGGCGGGGCGGTCGCAAATGGCGCACCGCTTGACCCGCGAGGGCGCGTGGAGGGGACGCGGGGGCCGCTTCGAATCCTCCAGCTCCTCCTCGAAAGCCTTCATGCCTTCGCGCACGGCGTCCACCAGGTCATACATCCGCAGGGCGCCTCCGAAGATGGCGGTGTCGAAGAGGATGACGGGCGAGAAGCCCTCCTGGAGGAGCAGGTAGTTGATGAGCAGCATGGTGTTGAGGCGGCCGTTGGCATCCGCGTAGAAGTGGCCCACGTGGAGCGCTCGGATGACGCGCACGATGGCGCGCAGCTTCAGCTCCTGCTTCGCCTCCTTGGCGCTCTGCTGCGCGGCCTGGTCCCGCTCCAGGTAGTAGCGCGCGAAGAGAGCGTTGACCTTGCCCTTCGCCTCCCGGGGTTCGTAGGCGGTGCCCCAGAGCAGTTGGCTGCCCCGGCTGCGTGTGAGCAGGCTGGTGGCCCAGTCTCGCTCTACCCAGTGCTCCAGCACGTCGCGGGGCGCGCCCAGGTCCTTCATGATGGTCTTGAAGGTCCCGATGTCGCCATCGTTGCTCAGCTCCAGCAGGCTCTCCCAGTCCACCTCGTGGCCTTGCACGTCGATGGGGAAGTTCGTGTAGTGGCTGAGCTCGTGCGGCACGGGGACGAAGCGCTGGCGGGCGCGGTCGGACACCACGTCGTTGAGCTTGAGCACTCCCTTGGTCACGGCGGCGTGCATCGCGTGGTAGCGGTCGAAGTCCACCCGGTCACCGGGCGCGGCCGGCTCCCTGAGCCAGGCGGTGAAGGCCTTGGTCATGGCGTTGTAGAAGCCCGGGGACTGTTGCCGGTCGAAGATCATCGCCTGGTGTTTATTGCCGCTGCCGTGGTGGCGGCCCTCGATGAAGAGCTTCCACCAGCGGTCGCGCGGCAGCTTGAAGACCGCGGAGGAGCCTTCGGCGGAGGCGTTGGGCTCCAGCTTGTCCAGGGCGCAGCGGACCTTGCTCGCAGCGATGACGACGTCGGAGGCGGGCAGCTTCGCGGCGACCGCCTTCTCCAGGAACATCGCGGAAATGACCCTCAGGTCGCTCGTCTTGCGCTGGGCGACGAGCGTGTCCACCCACGTGCTGAAGCCGTCGAGGTCCGTGGTGTCATGGGTCACGTCAGCATCGGGGTCTGGAATCAGCATGCGCAGCCTCGAGGAGGGATGTCGCGGAGCCTGGAAGGTGTAGCCGGGTTGTGGGAATCCCTCCACGGCCCATAGCGTCGGGCCCGGTCGCCCAACTCCGCGCGGTCCTGTTTCCAGGAGAACCGATGTCCCGGCGAGTCACCGTTCAGCTGATTGACGAGCAATATGAGCCTGTCGTCAACCAGGCGGTCCGCTTCGTGGAGACAGGGCTGACGCTGCGCACGAACGACCAGGGCGAGGCGGTCTTCGAGTACGCCACCCCGACGGCCACGCTGGAATACCGCTTGCGCTCGGGCGCCGTCGCGACGCACCGGTTGCAGGATCCGCTCTCCCGGGAGACGACGGTGGTGCTTGGCGTTGAGGCGCTCGCGTACGCGACCCTGTTCCTCGACGCGGACCGCGACGGCACGTTGACCTCGGCGGGTCTCGACCGCTGGGACTGGGGGCCGGGGGAAGGGAAGAAGGGCGCCATTGTCCTGTGCAACCTGGACGCGGACAACGGCGACCCACGGGTCGCGGACAACGCGGATGACGTTATCAACGACGGGGACGATGAGCAGGAGATCGCCCCCCTGGAGGTCCGCAGGCAGACCCGCTACCGCGAGGGGGTGACGTGCACTCTGTCCCTGCAGAAGCCGGGCGACAAGAACCGCTTGCGCATCTTCAACGGACGCACCCGGGGGGCCCGGGCTCTCATCGGTCCGAGCGCCGGCGCGTCGTGCGTGCTCGACCTCCAGAATGCCGTGCTCCGACTGGGGATGGAGGCCGTGCGCTTCGACGAGTCGTTGAAGGAAGAGGACATCGTCTTGCTGCTGACGACGACCTCCCCCGAGGGCACCGTGGTGCAGCGCGCGCGTGTGCGGGTGGCGCCCTGGATGATGCAGCATCACCTGGAGGCCCCCGAAGCCGTCTATGTCATCCAGCTCTCCGGCCAGAACAACACCTCCTTCCGCTCGGACCTGAAGGTCATCGTGGAGGGGGTAGGGCTGCCGCTGGTGGAGATCCCTACCGTCCTCGGGGATCGCTGGGGGCAGGACAGCCTGGAGATCGGTTCCTCCAACCTTCCCCGGCGCGGAATGCACGCGATGCTCGGCGCGACGCGCAGGAGTGGGATGATCCAGTATTTCAAGACGCGGGGTCGTGGGGTCGGGATGGGCTACTTCGACTTCCACCACCGGCAGGTCAGCCATTCCGCGTCCGACAGTGACATGAACAAGCTGGGCAACCTGGAGGTGACGCCTCCAGTGAGGGACGCCCGGGGGCGAGTCTACCCTTGGGGACGCATCTATTACGGCACGGACGTGCGCAACGAGCGCCGCCAGCTCGACCCGAACATCCGCGCGTTCCTCGCGGCCCAGCGGGTGCAAGCCCCCATCGTCATCGACACCAGTTGGCTGGACGTGGGGCACGCGGATGAAATCCTCTCGTTCGTGCCCGCAGAGGATGGGGGCTGGCTCTTGTGTCTGCCCAGCCCTGAGCTGGCGCTGGACATGCTCCAAGGCGTGATGGAGGTCGCGCCGCAATCGGTGATGCTGGAGGGGCGGAGCATCCAGGGCGTGGAGGGGGAGGGCTTCGATGAGCCCGTCAACACCACCGTCAAGGCGTTCTTCGAGGGGGCGGGAGGCGGAGGGGCTCCGACGCGGAGTCCGCACGGGATGTCTTCATTCTCGGGCCCGCCGCCGCGCATGACCGGGGTGTCCTCCATGCGTCCCATGGGTGGAATGCCCTTTCCGGGCCAGACAGGGGCCCCACCAGGATTCATGATGGGCGAGGGGGCGATGCGCGGCTTCTCAGGAGGCATCTCCGAAGCGCCGACGTTCAAGGAGACGCTGCGCTTCAACGAGACCGCTGCCAAGGGCATCCATGGACTGGTGGAGCAATTGAAGAGCGAAATCGGTCTGACCGAGGAGCGGATCCTCTATCTGCCCATGCTCTACCGGCAGGGGCGGATGAAGGGGGCGACGACCGTGTTCGCGAACATGGTGAACATGCTCGTGCTGGGGCAGACCTGCGTCATGGCGAAGCCGTTTGGCCCCATGCTGGATGGCGCTCAGCGCCTGCAAAGGCCCTACGCGAAGCTTCTGGGGAAGTACAAAATCGAAGCGACGGACGTGCCGATGACCGGCACGTTCGACCTGTTCGAGGTCTACGTCCGGACCCTGTTCCGCCGAAACGGGCTTTTCGCGCGCTTCATCGACGACTGGAGCGCGTACCACAACAAGGGCGGTGAGGTGCACTGCGCCACCAACACCCGGCGAGCCCTGACGCTCAAGCGCTGGTGGGAGTACGTGCCGGGCGACACGCATTGACGGCCTCCGCGCTCAATCACCAGAGGGGCCCGAAAACACCGAGGCCGGAAACCGCTGGGTCTCAGCGGCTTCCGGCCTCGGTCCTTCAGTGTCCCCGACGGGATTCGAACCCGTGTTACCGGCTTGAAAGGCCAGCGTCCTGGGCCTCTAGACGACGGGGACGTCGTCACTGCTTGAGTCGCGGGGGGCTCGAACCCCCGACCCTCGGCTTAAAAGGCCGGTGCTCTACCAGCTGAGCTAGCGACTCGCTATTCTTTTTTTGGCACCGACCGCGGAGCCGCCAACGCCTCCGCGAGGCGCTTCCTACCAGCAGCGCCCGGGGAGTTCCACTGGCGATCGCAGGCGCTGCTTCCTGACACGCTCCGTCCTGGCCCAGGGGTGAACATCCGCCCGGCCAGCGCCCCTCCGCCCGTCAGCGTCCGGCGCTATACACAGGACATGTCCCAGGACGTTCCCGAGCCGCCCGACACCGAGGACGAAGAGGCAGGGGAGCAGGCCCCGTTCCGCCGCTACCTCACCCGGGTGGGCGCCGAGCGCATGCACCGCGAGCTGCTCCAGCTCCTCAACGAGGCCCGCCCCAAGGTCACCGCCGAGGTGTCCGCCGCCGCCGCCCAGGGCGACCGTTCAGAAAACGCCGAATACATCTACGGCAAGAAGCGCCTGCGGGAGATCGACCGGCGCATCCGCTTCCTCTCGAAGCGCCTGGACACGGCCACCATCGTCGACCCCGCGGAACAGGAGGACCGCTCGAAAGTCTACTTTGGCGCCACCGTGACCCTGGAGGACGAGGGCGGAATCCGCAGCACGTACCAGATTGTCGGCTCGGACGAGATCGACGCCTCCGGAGGCCGCATCAGCGTCGAGTCCCCCATGGGCCGCGCACTGCTGCGCAAGACCCCGGGCGACACCGTGGAGGTGCGGCGCCCCCGGGGTGAGATTGAGCTCACCCTGGTGGACATCCGCTACGACTAGGACACCCCATGCCCCGGACACCCGAGCTCAGCTCCCATGCTCGCCGCACCTATTCGCGCCTGAACAGCGCGGACCTGGCCGCGTCCGCGGGGGAGTCCCTGTCCCTGGACGACCTGGGCCTGGAGCCCGGTGGCGACCGCGTGGGCCTGGCGTTCGGCACCTACAGCCAGGAGGGCCTGGAGCACGCCCTCCGGGCCTACGGCTTCGCGCAGCGCCTGGAGGAGCGCGTGGGCCCCGTCGAGCTGCGCCTGTCCTGCCAGGACCCGTTCCAGCCGCGCATCACCGTCCTGAGCCGCCGCTACCACGCGGCCGTCGTGGACCTGTCCCTGCGCCAGTCCACGGGCGCGGAGGTCGGCTTCACCCGCTCGGCCGCGGAGGCGCCGCTGCTCTACGTGGACAGCCTCCTCTTGCAGCACCCGGGGCGGCCCTTCGACTGGAGCCGGCCGCCGCTGCCCGGACAGCTCCACCCCGGCCTGTCCCTGTCGCGCGACCTCCTGGAGCTGCTGCACCTCATGGCCCGCCGCATTGGCGCGGAAGGCGTGGCGCTGATGCCCGCGACCTTCTCCGCCGCGTGCGTCTACGAGCCGCGCTTCACCTTCGTGGACGGCGCCGCGCAGGGGCACTTCAGCGCCCTTCGCCGCGCGGGCCGCGGCTGGCCCCGCTGGCTGCTGGCGTGGGCGGTGGAGCTGGGCTGCATGCGGGATGAACAGGGACAGCCGGCCCTCTTCTCGCCCGCGCCGATGATCAGCCCCCTGTCCCGGCGGGTGGCCCGGCGGCTCGACACGCGCGGTTGGCAGCGGGCGTGGCGCTTCCACGCGAAGCAGGTGCTGTCGCTGGAGGAGGAGGCACTGCAGGCGCGCTTCCCCTGGGCCCGCATGCCCCCCGGCCCCCCCGCCCGAGAGGGTGGTGGAGGTGCTCGGGTATGATCCGCTGGCGCCCGCGTCGCCGCGCCAGGACGCCTGTGAGCCGGCGCCCGCTCCGCCGCGGACCGCCGCGACGTCCTGAGCGCCCGCTGTAGCGCCCTGTTCCGTCGGGAGGGGGCCGTGCTCTTTCGGACGGACGCTCGCCCTTGCCGACGGGAATGCGGCTGGTGCCCCCTCGTTCGGTGTCTATATTGAGAGGCGTCGGTCATCCACGGTCGTCGCTCGCCGTCAGCAATCGCACCCGAACCAGGTCAGGTCGCGAAGCCCACGATGCGAAAGAACTTCATCCTCGACACGAACGTCCTCCTCCATGATCCCCGCAGCATCTACGGGTTCAAGGACAACAACGTCATCATCCCCATCTACGTCATCGAGGAGATCGATCAGTTCAAGCGCGATCTCTCCGAGCTGGGGCGCAACGCGCGACTGGTGGCGCGCTACCTGGACTCCTTCCGCGCGGAGGGCTCCCTGAAGGAGGGCGTGCCGCTTCCGCACGGCGGGATGCTCCGCGTGGCCTTCACCGACCGTTCGCTGCCGTCCTCCATGGCGGACAGCAACCTGGTGGACAACCGCATCCTCGCGGTGGCCCTGGACCTGATGGAGACGGAGCCGGACACCCAGGCCGTCTTCATCACCAAGGACACCAACCTGCGCATCCGCGCCGACGCCCTGGGCCTGTCCGCCCAGGACTTCGACACCGAGCGCGTCGAAATCACCGACCTGTACACGGGCTTCACGGAGCTGCTCGTCCCCACGGAGATGGTGGATCAGCTCTACAAGCCCGGCGGCGAGGTGGAGGTGCCGGCCCAGGACCGGCTCTCTCCCAACCAGCTGGTGCTGCTCAAGGACGAGCTCAACCCGTCCCACACCGCCATGGCCCGCTTCAGCGGCGCCAAGGCGCGGCTCGTGCCGCTCGCGCGCCAGAGCAAGGAAGGCACCTGGGGCATCCGGCCGCGCAACATGGAGCAGGCCTTCTGCCTGGACCTGCTGCTCAACGACGACATCAAGCTCGTCACCATCGTGGGCAAGGCGGGCACGGGCAAGACGCTGCTCGCCATCGCCGCGGGCCTGCAGAAGGTGACGGAGGAGGGGCTGTACCACAAGCTGCTGGTCAGCCGTCCCATCTTCCCCCTGGGCCGGGACATCGGCTACCTGCCGGGCAGTGTCGAGGAGAAGCTCAACCCCTGGATGCAGCCCATCTTCGACAACGTCGAGTTCCTCATGAACCTGAGCCGCGCGGACAAGAAGGCCGGGCGCGGCCACCATGAGCTCATCGACCTGGGGCTGATGGAGATTGAACCGCTCACGTACATCCGCGGGCGCAGCATCCCCAACCAGTTCATCATCGTGGACGAGGCGCAGAACCTCACCCCGCACGAGGTGAAGACCATCCTCACCCGCGTGGGCGACAACACGAAGATCATCCTCACCGGCGACCCGTTCCAGATCGACAACCCGTACGTGGACTCGACGAACAACGGGCTCGTGCACGTGGTCAACCGCTTCAAGAACGAGAAGATCGCCGGCCACATCACCATGGCCAAGGGCGAGCGCAGCATGCTGGCCGAGCTGGCGGCCAACCTGCTGTGAAGCGCTTGAGCCTCGCGCCTGCTAGAGACGTGTCATGACCCAGGACGGCACCGACAAGCCCGGCACCCCCGGCGAGGAGAAGAAGCCCCTCGTCGAGTACCCCTCCGTCTACGAGTACAAGGTGATGGGCAAGGCGACGGTCGAGGAGACGCCCGGCTTCGAGGAGCACGTGCGCTCGCTCTTCCGGCGGAAGATGGGGATGGAGGTGTCCCCGGACTCCATCCACGTGCAGCACAGCCGCAAGGGGAAGTTCGTGTCCCTGAGCGTGTCCGTGCTGCTGCTGTCCGAGGAGCAGCGCCGGGGCATCTACGAGGCGCTGCACCAGGATCCGCGCGTCGTCTACTACCTGTGAGGCAGGCGGTGCGCGGGTGGATGCCGCAGGGGGGCCCGGGCCCCGCCAGCGGCTGGAAGTCCGGCCAGGGTGCGTATATGAGGGTGGAATGAGTCCCGCCGAGCACTTCCCGCTGTACCACCCGCCGGGGGCGCAGCGCGCGTTCGGAACAGACGACGCCACGCGCCGCTTCGCCAAGGTGGCCCAGCTCGAACCGGGCTCGCGCGTGCTGGTGCTCGGCTGTGGTCCGGAGGGCGGCGCCGCCGTGCTGCTGGCCCAGGAGCTGAAGTGCTCCGTGGTGGCCGTGGACACGGAGGAGGCCCTGGTGTCCCCCGTGCGCGAGCGCGTGCGCTCCCAGGGCCTTTCGGATCGCATCGAGGTGCGCCGCGTGGCGCCGGACGCGCTGGGCATGCTGGACGGCCCCTTCCACGGCATCCTCGTGCCGGGGCGCGTGCAGTACCCGCTGGACGAGGCGCTGCGCGTGTTCCGCCCGCTGCTGGGCAAGCGCGGCCGCGTGGGCTTCACCTTCCCGGCGCGCGTGGGCCGCTTCACGCCCAAGCCCGTGCTGGACTTCTGGGAGAAGCGCCTGGGCGCGCCGCTGCTGCTGCCGCGCGAGCTGCTCCAGGCGCTGGAGACCGGCGGCTTCGAGCCGGAGTCCGTGGAGTCGCTGCACGACACGGAATTGGACGCGCTCTACAAGGACATGGAAGCGCACCTGCCGGAAGGCACCTCGCCGGAGAGCGCCGCCTTCCGCGAGGAGCTGGCCCTGCACCGCGAGCACAACCAGCGGCCGGGCGTCAGCTACGCGTTCGCCGTGGGACGGCGCAAGGAGCCGGGTGAGAAGCCCCCGGCGTCGCGCGACCGCGGCTGAAAGCAGCAGGGGACTTGAAGCGTGGGGGAGGGCCCGGAGGCTTGCCGGGCCCTTCAACCGCCGGGACTACTGCACGCCGTTGAAGTCGAGCAGCTCGATGGACTCGGGCGCCACGGACAGCGTGACCTGCTCGCGGTAGCCGGCCGCGTCGCCGCCGACCTGGAAGGGCATGGGGCGCGCGAAGCGGATGGTGACCTCGCGGGCGTGGAAGTCGTGCAGGCCTTCCGGAGCCCAGCGGCCGTTCCACAGGCGGGGCAGGTTCGCCAGCACCTGCGTGGGCGACACCTGGCCCAGGCGCAGCTGCAGGAAGCCCCGGCGGTCATTCGCGTGGGGGAACATGCGGAAGCCGTAGCCGTAGAAGGGCATGGTGCCCGCGGCGGCCATCATCAGCTTGCCCCGGAAGAGCACCGCGCCCGGCGCCAGCGGCCCGCCCACGGCCTGGCCATCCGCGCCCAGGCGGTAGGCCTCCGAGGGGCCATTGACGACTTCGCACTCCACCAGCACGGAGCTGGTGAGGTAGTGCGGCACCGTCTTGAAGGCCACCGCGGAGAAGTAGCCGCCACCGCCGGACATGACCCGCTTGAACATGCCCTTGCCCAGCGACTCCTTCACGGAGATGTAGTCGTTGAGCACCTTGCCATCCACGCCCAGGCCCGCGAAGGGCGCGCGCTGGCCGTCCACCTGCACCAGGTCCATGGTGCGCACGCCGGGCACTTCCGCCGCGCGGGCGCGCACCACGTCGTTGAGGATGCCGTCGCCCCGGGTGCTGGACGCGTTGACGAACGCCGCGATGCCGTTGCCCGTGCCCAGCTTGAGGATGCCGAAGCGCGGCGCGGCCTGCCCGGCGAACTTCCCGCGCGGGCCCACCTGCTGCAGCACCTCATTGACGAAGCCCATGAACGTGCCGTCGCCGCCGCCCGTGAAGACGGTGGGGTAGCCCCGCTCCAGCACCGTCTGCGCGATGCGGCGCGCGTCCAGCGGCGAGCGCGACAGGAACAGGTCCTCTTCCGGCACCACGTGCGACAGCAGCTTGACCACCCGGGCATCCACCTTGCGGGCGTTCGCGTTCAGCAGCACCGCGACCTTCGGTTCGGCGGACGGAAGCGCCGCGGGCGAGCGGCGGAAGTCCGTGGAACGGAGGGGCTGAACCAGCATGGACGACTCCAGAGGGGCGGGGAGCGGTATGACAGCGCTGACGCGGTCTGGACTGTGCACTTTTCTCGCCAACCCCTGACGCGAGGCGTTAGCCGGGCGCCCTGATGTGATTTCGAGGGGTTGAACGGTCCGCTGGTGTCCAATATGCCCGCCCGGTTGCTACCGCGGGGTGACGGCGGTGTAGAGCGCGTTACGCACCCGTGGCGCGCGGATGGCGTTCCGGTGACGCGGCGCCTCATGGAGCCTGGGGGAGGCCCGCGGGCCTGCGCACTGCGCTACGCAGCGGCCGTCATCACCTTTGCGCTGGGTGCCCGGGCCTACGGGGAAACCCGCCCTCGCGTTTGACACGCCGGGGGGGGTGGTTACGTTGGGCATACATCGGGGTTTTGCAGAAAAACGCAGTTATTTCCAGAGGATGGGTACCGTGGGCAAGATTATCGGAATCGACCTGGGCACCACGAACAGCGTGGTGGCGATCATGGAGGGTCGCGAGCCCAAGGTCATCGTCAACGAAGAGGGAGCCCCCACCACGCCTTCGGTGGTCGCGTTCACGAAGGATGGGGAGCGCCTGGTCGGCCAGGTGGCGAAGCGCCAGGCCATCACCAACCCGGAGCAGACCGTCTACTCGGTGAAGCGCTTCATGGGCCGCCGTTTCGAGGAGACGACCGAGGAGGCGAAGCTCGTCCCCTACAAGGTGGCCCGGGGCCCCAACGGCGACGCTCGCGTGGACATCGCGGGCAAGCAGTACAGCGCGCCGGAGATCAGCGCGCAGGTGCTGCTGAAGCTCAAGCGCGCCGCGGAGAACTACCTGGGTGAGAAGGTGACGGAGGCGGTCATCACCGTCCCCGCGTACTTCAACGACGCCCAGCGCCAGGCCACGAAGGACGCCGGTGAAATTGCCGGCCTCAACGTGCGCCGCATCGTGAACGAGCCCACCGCCGCCGCGCTCGCGTACGGCATGGACAAGAAGAAGGATGAGAAGATCGCCGTCTACGACTTCGGCGGCGGCACCTTCGACGTGTCCATCCTGGAGGTGGGCGAGAGCGTCGTGGACGTGCTCGCGACCAACGGCGACACGCACCTGGGCGGTGACAACATCGACCTGGAGATCATGAACTGGCTGATCAGCGAGTTCAAGAAGGACACCGGGCTCGACGTCAGCAAGGACAAGATGGTCATCCAGCGCCTGAAGGAGGCGGCGGAGAAGGCCAAGATCGAGCTGTCCAGCGCGATGCAGACGGACATCAACCTGCCGTTCCTCACGGCGGACGCGTCCGGTCCGAAGCACCTGAACGTGAAGCTCACGCGCGCCAAGTTCGAGCAGATGATTGGCCCGCTGGTGGAGCGTTCGCTGGAGCCGTGCCGCAAGTGCCTCAAGGACGCGGGCCTGGAGCCCAAGGACCTCAACGAGGTCGTGCTCGTGGGCGGCACCACGCGCATCCCCATGGTGCAGGAGGCGGTGAAGCGGCTGTTCGGCAAGGAGCCGAACCGCACGGTGAACCCGGACGAGGTGGTCGCGGTGGGCGCCGCGGTGCAGGCGGGCGTGCTCTCCGGCGAGGTGAAGGACATCCTCCTGCTGGACGTGACGCCGCTGTCGCTGGGCGTGGAGACGCTGGGCGGCGTGATGACGAAGCTCATCGAGCGCAACACGACCATCCCCACGCGCAAGTCGGAGACCTTCTCCACGGCGGCGGACGGCCAGACGCAGGTGGAGATCCACGTGCTGCAGGGTGAGCGCGAGATGGCGGGCGACAACCGCAGCCTCGGCCGCTTCCACCTGACGGGCATGCCCCCGGCGCCGCGCGGCGTGCCGCAGATCGAGGTGACGTTCGACATCGACGCGAACGGCATCCTCAACGTCAGCGCGAAGGACAAGGCGACGGGCAAGGAGCAGAAGGTCACCATCAGCCACTCGTCCGGTCTGTCGAAGGACGAGGTGACCAAGATGGTCGACGACGCGCGCAGCAACGAGTCCGCGGACAAGGCGCGCCGCGAGCTGGTCGAGGTGAAGAACCAGGCGGAGAGCCAGGCCTACGCCGCGGAGAAGATGGTCAAGGAGAACAAGGACAAGCTCACCCCCGACGTGGCGAAGGCCATCGAGGACGGTGTCGCGGAGCTGAACAGCGTCCGCGAGGGGCAGGACAAGGACGCCATCAAGGCGGCCCTCGAGAAGCTCCAGCAGGCCAGCTACAAGGCGGCGGAGGAGATGTACCGCGCCACCGGCGGTGCGCCGGGCGCCACGCCTCCTCCGGGCGCCGAGCCCTCCGCGGCTCCGGGCTCCAGCGCCCAGCCGTCCGCGAAGGACGACGTGGTGGACGCCGAGTTCCGCCAGTCGTAAGGCCGTGAGCCGCCCGCCGCCTGGCGGGGGCTGAAGTCCGAGGGCCGGTGCTCCGACGAGGGGCGCCGGCCTTCGTCTTTTCGGACGGGTGTGCCGGACGCGGGATGAGGGCCGGGAGCAACCCCGCGATTTCACGCGGTCGCCCGTGGCGAGGGCACTGCAAGGGGCGGGCGGGTTCCTCGCTGTCCTCCACGAAGGTGTCCGCCCCATGTCCCGCATCGACTCGCTGCTCTCCGCCGTCCTCCCGGACGTCGCCGCCCCCGAAGTCACGCCCCTTCCCCCGGCCCCGCGCGCGGAGGCGCCTTCACGGACGGCGGCCGCTCCGGCCAACTCCGTGGAGGTGTTTCGGGGCGCCGGCGCGCCGGCCGCGAGTCCCGCGAGGGCAGCGCAGGTGGCGCCCCGGACGCGGGAGGGCAACGGCTTCGACTTCGGCGTGGGAGGCGCGTTCCCGCCGAAGCCCACGGGCTCCCTTCAGGAGCAGGTGAAGCAGGGGGCGCGGCTCTTGGAGCAGACCCAGGCCGCGGCCTTCAGCGTGGCGCTGGACAAGGGCCCCGCGATGGATGCCTACGCGCGCGCGCAGCTGGGGCACCTGGACCCGAGCCCGCCCATCGCGGGCGCGCCCACGGCGCTGACGGACTACACCAGCACCCTCCCCGGCGTGTCCGCGAAGGACGCCTTCGAGGCCTTCGTCAGCAACCCGGAGCTGCTCTTCGGCGCGGCGGGCATCGCGCTGCGGCCGGCGGCGAGCGCGCTGACGGACGGTGCCCGGCTGTTCCTGGAGGAGCAGGGGCCGCCGCCGGTGTGGGCCCCCATCACGGTGAAGCTCAACGAGACGGAGCGCGTCGTCCACATCACCACCCTGGACGGACACCCGCTGCGGGGCACCAACCAGTTCGTCTTCGACGACGACGGCAGCGGAGGCACGCGCATCCGACAGTACTCCGCCTTCCAGGGCAGCTCCCCGGCGACGTCGGTGGGCATGGCGCTGATGGATCCTATTGAACGGCAGCACGACATCTGGCGCAGCGTGCACGGACAACTGCATGAGATGCTCAAGCCGCGTTGACATACTGGGCCCACGGGGGAGGTGACGCATGACGACGCTCCAGACGACACCGCCGGGACATGACGTGGTCCTCTACGACAGCCACTGCCGCGTGTGCAGCGGCGCCGCGCGGGAGATGCGCAAGCTGGTGGGCGGGCAGGGCACGAAGCTGCTCTCGTTCCGCGACGAGGGCGTCCTGGACGCCTTCCCGGGGGTGAGCTTCGAGCGCTGCGAGAAGGCCATGCAGCTCATCCAGGCGGATGGCCGGGTCCTGGAGGGCGCGGAGGCCATCGTCCGCGCGCTGGGCCGGCGGCCGTTGGGGCGGCTGCTCTATGTGTACTACGTCCCGGGCTTAAGGCAGCTGGCGGACGCGGTGTATGGCGTGGTGGCCCGCTACCGCTTCCGCATCGCGGGTCGCGACTGCCCCGACGGCGCCTGCGCGGTGCACTTCAAATAGGGGGAGGGGCGCGGGTAGCATGCGTCCTTCCCCGCATCCTCCTGGCCCTCCGTGACCTCGCCTCCTCCCAACCTGCAGGCCGCCCAGTCCTTTCGCCGCTTCTTCGGGGAGCTGCGGGAGACGTACCTGGAGCGCGAGACGCTGTTCACGCAGATTGAATTGGCGCTGCTCTGCCGCGAGCACGTGCTGGTGGTGGGGCCGCCCGGGACGGCGAAGAGCGCGGTCGCCAGCGCCGTCCTGGGGCGCATCACCGACGAGGTGTCCGGGCTGCCGTCGCTGTTCTCCAAGCAGATCGCGGAGACGACGCTGCAGACGGACCTCATCGGCCCGGTGGACTTCAAGGTGCTCACGGAGACGGGCCGCACCGAGTACCTCACCGACGAGGGCATGCTGGGGGCGGTGCACGCGTTCCTGGACGAGGTCTTCGACGGCCGGGACATGCTGCTGCGCTCCATCCTCAACGTGATGTACGAGCGGGAGCTGAAGCACGGCCGCAAGGTGACGGCTGGCCGCACCGAGTGCGTGGTGATGACGAGCAACCGGTACCTCACGGAGGTGCTCGCGCGCTCACCGGAGCTGCTCCTGGCGTTCGCGGACCGGTTGAGCTTCATCAGCTTCGTGCCCAAGGCCTTCGCCCGGCGGGAGAGCCGGGCCGCCATGCTGCACCGCTTCGTGCACGGGACGCGGCCGGACCTGCGCGCCACGCTGACGCTCCAGCAGTTGGATCTGCTCCAGGACGCGGTGGCCCAGGTGAAGGTGCCCGGCCACGTGCTGGAGGGCGTGGAGATGCTGACGGACGCGCTGGAGCGCGCGCTCGTGGCGCAGGTGTCGAAGCTGCCGGACTACGTGCCCACGAAGTACTTCTCCCAGCGCTCGGTGGTGAAGGCGCTCTGGACGCTGAAGGCGGCGGTGGTGCGCGATCAGATCTACCGCCGTCCGGACCGGCCGCTCGAGGCGACGGTGGAGGACCTGGACGCGCTGCGCTGGTTCTTCCTGCTGGGCGGCCCGCCCGCGGCGGAGGCGGACGCGCTGCTCAAGGCGGCGGTGGACCCGCGTGAGCGGGCGCAGCTGGAGATCGTCCGGCTGGAGCAGCGCACCTTCGACGAGGTGCTGGGCAAGGTGCGCCAGGAGCTGGGCGGCGGCGTGGAGCGCGAGGCGACGACGCTCGCGGCCGCGGATGACGTGAACGCCGCGGAGGGCTTGAGCCGCAACTGGCAGGCGGGCGTGGTGTCCAGCACCGCGCGCGGCGTGCTGGGGAAGCTGGTGCCCGGACCGCGCCACGGCCAGAACCGGGC